>DATBRN010000162.1:0-13386 GCA_036560225.1 Pyrinomonadaceae bacterium
AATTGTTGAGGGGCTTGCCCAGAGAATTGTTTCCGGCGACGTTCCCGAAACCTTGAGGAATAAACGGCTCGTCGGGCTGGATTTAGGATCGATGCTCGCAGGCGCAAAGTATCGTGGTGAGTTTGAGGACCGACTCAAGGCTGTTCTAAAAGAGATTGAGAACGCCCAGGGTCAGATCATCCTTTTCATCGATGAGCTGCATACGCTTGTCGGGGCCGGTGCAGCCGAAGGCGCAATCGATGCTTCGAACATGTTGAAGCCTGCGCTAGCTCGCGGGGAGCTGCGCTGCGTCGGCGCCACCACGCTTAACGAGTACAAGAAATATATTGAGAAAGACGCGGCGCTTGAGCGTCGTTTTCAACAGATTTACGTTGATGAGCCGACGGTCGAAGATACAATCGCGATTCTGCGGGGGCTTAAAGAGAAATACGAAGTCCATCACGGCGTTCGCATCAAAGACTCAGCGATCGTTGCGGCTGCCACTCTTTCACATCGCTACATTACTGATCGTTTTCTTCCGGATAAAGCAATCGACTTAATTGATGAAGCGGCGTCTCGGCTCAGGATAGAGATCGACTCGCTGCCACAGGAGATCGATCAGCTTGAACGTGAGATTCTTCAGTTGGAGATTGAGCGGCAAGCTTTGCAACGCGAAGAGGACGAAAGATCGAAGGCACGCCTGAAGGAGATCGAACAACGAATAGCCGATCTGCGGGAAACGTCTTCGGGCATGAAAGCCAAATGGCAGTCGGAAAAAGAGGCCATTGAACGGATGCGCGCCGCCAAGGCGGAGCTGGAACAACTCAAGCTGCAACTCGATCAGGTTCGCAATGCCGGCGACCTGGCACGAGCGTCTGAGCTTCAATATGGACAGATACCAGAGCTGGAACGCCGTCTTGCCGCGGAGCAAGCAAAGCTTGCGGAGTTTCAAAAAGATGGCGTGATGTTAAAGGAAGAGGTTGATGAAGAGGACGTCGCCGAGGTTGTTGCGAAGTGGACCGGTATTCCGGTCTCGAAAATGCTGGAAGGCGAAATGCAGAAACTGGTAACGATGGAAGATCGTCTCGGCAAGCGCGTCATTGGCCAGGAGGAAGCGCTTAAGGCGGTTGCCGACGCGGTGCGCCGGGCGCGTGCCGGGCTGCAGGATCCTAATCGCCCGATAGGTTCTTTTATTTTTCTTGGTCCAACCGGCGTAGGCAAAACTGAGACGGCGCGGGCGCTGGCGGAATTCCTTTTCGACGACGAGCACGCCATGATCCGGCTCGACATGTCGGAGTACATGGAGAAGCATGCCGTGGCGCGAATGATTGGCGCGCCTCCGGGCTATGTAGGGTACGAAGAAGGCGGGCAACTGACGGAAGCAGTTCGCCGCCGGCCCTATGCGGTCGTGCTCTTCGATGAAATTGAGAAAGCACACCCGGACGTTTTCAACGTGTTGCTGCAGATCCTTGACGATGGGCGCCTGACGGATGCGAAGGGTCGCACGGTCGACTTTAAGAATACTGTCTTGATAATGACGTCAAACCTTGGCTCGCGCGAGATTCAGGAAGCCGAAGGCGACGAGGAGCAAGTGCGTGAGGCCGTGCTGCAAGAGTTGCAAGCAAGCTTCAAACCGGAGTTTCTCAATCGTATCGACGATATTGTTATCTTCCATCAGCTCTCACGCGAGCAGATAGCAAAGATCATAGACGTGCAACTGGAGCGTCTGCGGGCGATGCTGGCCGAAAGAAACATTCAATTGGTGCTCGACGATTCTGCGCGTAAACTGCTGGCTCGCGAGGGGTATGATCCGAATTATGGCGCGCGACCGCTCAAGCGAGCGATTCAAACGCTCATCCAGAATCCGCTAGCAGTAAAACTCTTGAGTGGAGAAGTTCTGCCGGGTCAGACGGTGAGAGCTTCCGCCTCTGGCGACACGATGGATCTCAAGGTGGAGGTTGCGGCGGCGGTAGCTTAGTTTGGAACAAGACGAGGAAACAATGATGGCACAGTGGAATCCCTTGCACGACCTGGTATCTTTGCAAGATCGAATGAACCGTCTATTTGAAGATGCTTCAAAGCGACGCGCGAGCGAAGTTGAGCACACCGACGAAGTTGAAGGAGCGGATTGGTATCCGGCCGCCGACGTTTACGAAGACGATAGCGAGTTTACGGTGGCGGTTGATCTCCCGGGAATAGATCGTGCCACGGTCGATATTAGCGTAGACGACAACCGGCTAACAGTAAGAGGAAAGCGGGCCGGGCAGGACACGACAAAACATCGGGGAGAATGCCCCACCGGAAGTTTTCTCCGGACGTTTACTGTTCCGGCTTTGGTGAATCAAAAAGATATCAAGGCGGACTACAAGGACGGTGTTCTAAAGGTTCATCTTCCCAAACGCCCGGAAGAAAGAGCTCAACGAATTGAGATAAAGGTTTCATAAATTGCGGCTGGGCAGTTTCCCGTCGGTCTTCGGAATGGAGACTGAAAGACGCAAGAATATTTCGTGAAAGCGGGGATAGGATGGCTAGAGATTTTTTTGGCAGAGAGCACAGTGATAGGGATAGACGGGATAATGACCGTGAGATTCGTGTAACCGATCGTCGTCGGATTCTATTGGATGATGACGAGGAGACCAATCGTGAAGCCCTTGTTGAGTCTCCCAGTCTGAAGCCCAGTTACGTGGAAGAATTGGAGGCGCGCACGAAAGCGGCTGAACAACGGACCCAGGAAGTGCAGGGGCGGTTTGAGCAATTGCGTAAGCAGCTTCAAAGCGAAACTGACGAAACCCGCCAGCGTTTGAACCGGGCGGCCAACGAGCGGGCCCAACGCGAGAAGGCTGATTTTATTGCCGGTTTGCTGCCGGTGCTCGACAATCTCCAACGCGCGACGGAAGCCGCCGAAACAGGAGGCCCAACCGAGGTTATTGCCGAAGGCATACGGCGGACAGCGTCGAGTTTTGAAAACGCGCTTGCCGCTGCAGGTGTTGAGCCAATCGAGGCTGTGGGTCAGACTTTTGATCCCGAGTTGCATGAAGCCGTTGAAACTGTCGAAGTGGCGCCTGAAGATGAGGGCAAGGTTATCGCTGAACATACGCGCGGTTACAAAATCGGTGACCGGTTGTTGCGCCCGGCTCGTGTTAAAGTTGGACGTTATTCAGAAAGAGCGAACAAGGCTGGAGACTGACTGGCGCACTTTAATGTAAAGCAAACTGTTAGTTTGCGGTGGTGAGGAAGTTCTCAACCTGAGTGGCAACGTTCGATCGGCGCACTTGTTTAGAAAGCGGACTTGTCCGCCCCCACGAGGGTGGGACACAAGTGTCCTATCTAAACGGTCGGTAGACTAACAGTTTGCGTTACCAGTAACTAAAGGAGAACGAGAGTGGCTGCAAAAGAGATGAAGTTTCGCGAGGAAGCGCGGAGCGCGATGTTGAAAGGGGTGAACACGCTAGCAAATGCTGTGCGCGTAACTCTCGGCCCGAAAGGTCGCAACGTTGTCATTGGAAAGAAATACGGTTCGCCCGTTGTTACGAAAGACGGTGTTACGGTCGCAAAAGAAATTGAGCTAGCGGACAAGTACGAAAACATGGGCGCGCAAATGGTCCGCGAAGTTGCCGTCAAGACTAACGACACCGCAGGCGACGGTACCACTACCGCAACGGTCCTGGCTCAGGCAATTTATCGCGAGGGCGTTAAGAATGTATCTGCCGGCGCTAATCCGATGTCGCTGCAACACGGTATTCAATTGGCGACGGATGCGGTGGTGGCGGAGCTGCAGCGAGTTTCGAGAAAAGTGAAAAGCAAGGAAGACTTGATGAATGTTGCCAGTGTGTCGGCAAACAATGATCGGGAGATTGGCAGACTTATCTCTGAAGCTATGGAGCAGGTTGGCAAGGATGGCGTAGTCACGGTCGAAGAGGCAAAGGGGCTGCAAACCGAACTGGAAATCGTGGAGGGGATGCAGTTTGACCGTGGCTATTTATCGCCTTATTTCGTTACGAATGCGGACCGGATGGAGGCTGTACTTGAAGAGCCGCTGATTCTTTTACACGAGAAAAAGATCGCTGCAATGCGCGACTTGCTTCCCATCCTCGAACAGGCAGCCGGCGGCGGCCGCCCGCTACTGATCATTGCTGAAGACATCGAAGGCGACGCACTGGCTACACTGGTAGTTAACAAGCTGCGCGGCACGATAAAGGTTTGTGCCGTCAAAGCGCCGGCTTTCGGAGATCGGCGTAAGGCCATTCTCGAGGACCTGGCGGTGCTAACCGGCGCTCGGGTGATAACCGAGGAACTCGGCGTCAAACTCGAAAACGTTCAGCTATCGGACCTCGGTACGGCGAAGCGTGTAATCGTCGACAAAGACAGCACGACTGTAGTCGAGGGCGGTGGTGACCCCAAGGCTATTCAGGGACGAGTCGCCACGATTAGGAAACAGATCGAAGAAACTACCTCGGATTACGATCGCGAGAAGTTGCAAGAGCGGCTGGCAAAACTTGCCGGTGGTGTCGCCGTTGTAAAAGTTGGCGCCGCAACAGAGACTGCGATGAAGGAGATCAAGACTCGGGTGGAGGATGCACTCAACGCCACCAAGGCTGCGGCGCAGGAGGGCACTGTAGTAGGTGGCGGCGTGGCGCTGCTACGCGCGGGGCAAGTGCTGGATAAACTTTCAGATGATGACCCGGACGTTGTAACGGGAATCCGGCTAGTGAAACGCGCACTCGAGGAACCACTGCGGCGAATAGTTGAGAATTCAGGACTCGACGGCCCGGTAGTCCTGGGCAAAGTTCAAGAGATGAAAAACAATAAGGGATTCAACGCGGCCACCGGCGAATATGAGGATCTGGCTGCCGCCGGCATACTCGATCCCACCAAGGTGGTGCGAACGGCGTTGCAAAATGCGTCGTCCATTGCCGGTCTATTGCTGACAACCGATGCAGCGGTCATCGATGCCCCGGAACCAAAGAAAAAGGCGCCGGCAATGCCAGGAGGCGGTGAGGACTACGATTATTAATCGTGGCAATTAGTGGCGGCGAATGCTGGGGCTTTTTGCCCGTCCGACTCAAGTTCTTTGAGATGGCCGAAAATTTGCAGGTGCAATATTGGAAGAATTTCTTATTGCATCGAAACGCAACGGCGCATATGCTCAGAACATCTAACCCGCGAGGTTAGTTCGATTTTTGAAGGGCGGGCCAAGAAAGTAGATCGGATTTGCTGTCACGAAATCGTGCACGGTGAGCCGAAATAACAGGTTAAGACAATGGTTGACCTAGGATCTTACAAAGACAAATTTGCAGAGAGCGGACAACGCATACTCGAGCACGCGCTTAGCGAGTCGCGCCAGCGTGATCAGAACTTCGTGTCAGTTGAACATATTTTGCAGGCCCTCATGTATGAGGAGCCCGACATGTTCAACTCAGCTATGCGGGAGCTTTCCCTCGATCCTGTCGTGGTCAAAATCGCTATTGATAAGCGGCTGGACAACAGCCGCCAGCAGCACGTCGGCAAAGGTTTTCGTATTTCACCCGACACAACTGATCTTTTCAAGCGAGCAATGGAACGGGCCCGTGCGCAGGGGCGCAAGACAATTGAAGCAACCGATATTTTTTCTGCGCTCACAAACTACGACAGTCTCTTCGTTGAGGTTTTGAAGAACATGGGAGCTAATCCCGAGGCTGTCGCTGAGAATGTTCAGACCCAGGTGCAGAAACGGGAGCGCGAAGAAGAACAGTATCGGAAGAAGTTTGAGCTGCCGCCATATCTTAAGCACTTCGGCGTTTCTCTGAATCGGCTTGCTCGGGCGGACAAGATCGCGCCCACGATTGGCAGAGAACAAGAGATTCAGCAGATGGTGGAGATTCTTTGTCACCGCGAGCGTGCAAACTCCCCAATGCTTGTTGGTGAACCCGGCGTCGGCAAGACGGCAGTCGTCGAAGGTTTGGCGCGTTTGATCGAGATGGAACCTGAGAAAGTTCCCGCGCGTTTGCGGGGCGCACATATAGTGCAACTGCAGATGGGTGGTATTGTCGCAGGCACAATGCTGCGCGGGATGTTTGAAGAAAGAATTAAGGGCATCATCGACGAGGTCAAGGAACGCGATAATCTCATTTTGTTCATCGACGAGGCTCATACAATCATGGGAGCCGGCGCTGCACTGGGAACATCGTCCGACGCAGCGAACATGTTTAAGTCGGCCCTGGCTCGTGGCGATATGCGCATCATCGGTGCTACCACGCTCTCGGAATACAAGGAGTACATCAGCGAAGACGAAGCTCTGGCGCGCAGGTTCCGCCTGGTGAAAGTAGTGGAGCCTTCAATTAGCGAAACGAGAGAGATTCTCCTTGGACTGCGTCCGCGGCTGGAGCGAAACTATTCGGTGAAGATTTCCGATGAGGCTATCAACATCGCGCTGGAGATGGCTCCCAAGTACATTCGTAATCTTCACCTTCCGGATAAAGCGATTGGCTGGCTGGACACTGCTGCGGTCAAAGTTGAAATTAATGAGCCGCAAACGATGGTTGTCAAACCGGAGCATGTCATTGACGTGATCTCGCAGGAATCGCGCATACCGCGGGACATGATCTTTCGCGACACGAGCGATCGTTTCTCGATGACGGAAGTGATGCTCTCGCAGCGGGTAATTGGCCAGAAAGCAGCGATCAAATCAGTCGCGCAACGATTGCGGCTGAACAAAGGTCCGTTGAAGGAATCACATTACAAGCCTGACGGTGTACTGTTGTTCCTCGGGCCCACCGGCGTTGGTAAAACAGAGCTGGCGAAGGCTGTCGCTGAATTCATGTTCGGTGACGAAGAGAAGATGGTTCGCATCGACATGTCGGAGTACAGCGATGGCACCGTCAGCATTGAGAAGCTGATTGGCATGCCGCGAGGTATTGTTGGATCTGAGCGCGGTGGGATCCTAACGGAACAGCTGCGCGAGAATCCCTACACAGTGCTGTTGCTGGATGAGGTCGAGAAGGCGTCGCCTTATTTGATGAACCTCTTCCTGCAGGCATTCGACGAAGGTTGGCTGACTGACGGTCGCGGTAAGAAGGTTTATTTGTCCGATGCGATTGTGATTATGACGTCCAACCTGGGCTCAGAGAGTTTCAAGAAATTTGAGAAGCCGCTGGGCTTTGGCAACAAGACCGCGCAGGATTTCCGCGTTGTTAAGAATGAGGTGATGAAAGCGGCCGAGACGCGTTTCTCGCCTGAGTTTCGCAATCGCATTGACGAGATAGTCGTCTTTGCCCCGTTGACGATGGATGAGGTGCGCCAGATTGCCGAACTTTACTTGAACAAGCTGCAACGGCAGATGCAGCGACAGGGCAAGGAAGTCAGCGTCACTCAGGAAGCCCTGAACCTTTTGACGGAGCAGGGATTCAACACGAAATATGGCGCGCGTTTCCTGAAGCGGCACATTGATGAGAAAGTGAAGCTTCCGTTGACTGCGTTGTGGAAGACAGCAACTAATTTCGTGGTTGAGTTAGAAGACGGCGAAATCGTGGTCAAGCCGGTCACCGGGACGAATGCCAAACTAAACTGACTCCGTAATTGTTTTAGGGTTTACAGGCGGCACGTGAGTCCCGCACAAAACACAACAAGGGCTTCAACGCTTTTCATTGAAGCCCTTTTCTTTGTCTACGGCACTCCGCGTTCTCGGTGGGTTCTGTGGTAAATTTTAGATAATGTTTTCAAAACGATTACCCGTGTTTCTAGTACTGTTCCTGGCTGGCGGTCTTTTGCCGCTCGCGGCGCAAACAGCCAATCCCACCGCGCCACCGGCGCCGCCCGATCAAAAAGCTGAAGCCATCGTCGCGCGCGCTATTCAGGTGCTTGGCGGCGACTCATATTTGAATATCAAAACGGTTGTCGGTCGCGGCTTCTATACGTCCTTCAGAGACGGCATGTCCCAAATCCCGGCTCGATTTGTTGATTACATTTCTTATCCAGACAGAGAGCGCACTGAATTCACGGGTGACGGAATTCGTACGATTCAGACAAACTCGGGTGAAACAGGCTGGCTCTTCGACGGCGCGACAAAGAGCTTGAGCGATATGAAGGCCCAGCAGATCGAAGACTTCAAGAGGAGTATGCGTACCAGCGTGGAGAATCTTCTGCGCGGTTGGTGGAAAAAGGAGAACGCAACTCTCAGCTATGTGGGGCGGCGTGAGGCCGGACTCGCCAGACGCAACGAGACGGTACGCCTCACCTATCCAAATGGTTTCTGGATCGAATATGAGTTTGCGGCCAAGGAAGGTCTGCCGGCGAAGGTAATCTACAAGACAACGAAAAAGAAGTCAGACTCAGAAGAGACTGAGGAGATTACGGAAGAAGATCGTCTGGCGAAGCCGATCACGATTGCCGGCATCACCGCTCCCTGGGTCATCGACCATTTCATGAACGGCACGCAAACCAGCCGGATTAACTATGAGTCGATTGAATATAATCAACCATTCGCCGACGCCCTCTTTGTGAAGCCGGCAAACATCAAGAGTCTGAAGTAGGCCGTGAGAATGAGATTACCGGCCCTATCAATGTTGCTAGTCATTGCCGTGCCTTGCGGCACGCTAGCGCCCAACAGCTTCGCACAAAGGCCAACTGATCAAGATGACGACGTCATACGAGTGGAGAGTGACGTTACCAACCTGTTTTTCACCGCCACCAACAAGCAGAAAGCCTTCGTCACTACACTGCGCGAGGAAGACGTTCGTCTGACAGAAGATGGTGTGGCGCAAAAGATTCTTACCTTTCAGCGCGAGACAGACCGCCCGCTTTCCATTGCCTTCTTAATTGATGTAAGTGCTTCCGAAGAACGGATGCTGCCGCAGGAGAAAGCGGCCGCACGCGCGTTCATCGAAACGATTATTCAGTCAAACAAGGACCAGGCAGCGATTATTCCTTTCACCGGTTCGGCGTTTCTCGAACAAGGTTTGACTCGCGACGTATTCAGCATCTATCGCGCACTCGAGCGCGTCGAGGTTGCGATGCCGGCGTACCTGGGCTCAGGCCGGCCCATCAGCGGGATAGCTTCCGGGCCTGGCATGAAGGCGGTTCCGCGTGAAGGCTCGACGGCCATTTGGGACGCGATTGCCCTGACGGCGAGCGAAGTGCTGGCGCGAAACCAGGAGCCGAGGACAACTGGGCGAGATGCTCCAGAGCGGCAAGCGCAGAGAGCAGCCCAACGCCAGACAGGACAGAACTATGCTCCCAACCAGAGACGCCGCGCAATTATTCTGCTCACTGACGGTGTCGACAGCAGCAGCCGGCTGCCGAAAAGTGAGGCGATAAATCGAGCGCTCGAGGCGGAGACCGTCATTTACGCAATTGGTATCGGCGACAGCAAGTATGAGGGAGTCAATCACGGCGCTCTCAATGACGTAGCAGCCAGCACCGGTGGCCGCGCGTTTTTCCCGAAGCGTGAAACCGACTTAAGGGCCGCTTTCGCAGAGATCGAGCAAGAGCTCCGCTCACAATATCTAGTAGCTTATTCGTCCACCAACAAGAACCGCGACGGCAGCTACCGCCAGATGCACATCGACATCACCAATCCCGAGCTGCAAAAAGAGCAACTCAAACTCAGGCACCGCCCCGGCTACTTCGCGAAGCCTCTCACCGTTACCGCAAGGTAGCATCATGATTTCTTAAATACTTTCGAAGCCCGCAGATGAAGATTAAGATCACCATAACATTGCTGATCGCTGTATGCGCTTCAAACATCGGCGTGGCCCACAGACGCGTGGTCCCAGTCACAAGATTGTCGAAAGGCAGTCTCGTAGTGTCAGGTGGTGACCTTAGCAAGAGCGTAATCGAGCGCTTTGTCGAGTTGGCCGGCGGTCCTGACGCCAATTTCGTTTACTTTCCGACCGCCGCCTCGAGTCTGCGACTTCCTTCCGGTTTCATCTTCGATCCACCCGAATCCGACGTACCTGCGGGCAACATTCACGAATTCGAAGTCGAGCTGGCAAAATTGTTTGGCGTTAAACACGTAACCGTGCTGCACACGCGGAACCGAAAGACAGCCAACTCCCAAACTTTTGTTGCGCCGCTTAAGACGGCTAACGGAGTTTGGTTGAGTTCCGGGAATGCGGGCCGATTGGCAAACGCTTACCTTGATACACTGACGCAGAAAGAAATCATAGGCGTACTTACTCGTGGGGGCGTGGTCGGCGGCAACTCTGCGGGTGCAATTATCCAGGGCTCTTATACTGTTCGTGGCCGCCCGGATAAGCCGCTACTCATGGCGAAGGGTCACGAACGCGGCTTTGGTTTTCTGAAAGATGTCGCAATCAACCCTCATCTGACAGAGCAGAAGCGGGATGCCGAGTTGGTAAATGTAATCGATACGTATCCGAGACTCTTAGGCATCGGACTCGATGAGAAGGTGGCGCTGGTTGTCCAGGGAGATCACTTTGAAGTTATTGGGGAAGGCCGCGTTGCTATTTACGACAACAAGAAACACGGCGGCAACTGGTACTACTGGCTGAAACCCGGCGACCGTTTCAACCTGGTAACGCGCACTGTTCAGCAGCAGAATTAATTAAGAGTTTTGCTCGTTGAAATCCGTTTCGCTCTCCTGGTCTTCTTTTTCCGTGCAAGCCGCCGGCGCCTTGTGGCCGCGCCCGTCGAGGTGGCAGTGGTCCCTGCGATGCTCGTAGTAGGGGCTGCCACAGGCGCGGCACTTTGACGATACGCTTCCGCGTCAGCCTGTGCGATTGCTGCTTCAAGCCGCGTGTGGCTGGTCGCCAGCAGGTTAAGTTGGTTCTGTACTCCGTTGCGTTCGATCTCCAACTGGCGTCGTCGCTGCTCGCGTAAATCCTCCGGCTTGGTGCTCCCAACTCCGGCCAGACTCTTCTCGATGTTTTCCGGTTTGCTGTCTTCGTCCAACTTTTGCAGGCGGGTCTGGAGTTCCGCTTGTTTTGTTTCCACCTCGCTCAATTGCGCGCGAAGAGTGGCGGCTTTCTCCTGAGCGCTGGTTTGCGCCGAAGACGAAGCGGGGAATATCGATGCGTCGATCAACAACAGACCCGAGATGAGTATTAAGACGGTTAGATATCGCATGCGGTTATCTTAATGCTTAGCTGGTTCGTTCGGCGCGCGGTAACGAAAATAGAACAGAAACTCCAACCCGTGTACAAAAAGACCTGAAGTGCAAGTCTACGCATCCGTTTGCGATGGCAGAACCAAAAACTGACGCGGAGACTCCACGCATCAGCTTTTCGGGCTCCGCCCTCTGATGTGCGGTGGTGGCTCTGCCCCACCGTCGATTGCTCTATCAATCCCGGGGGCTGCGCCCCTGTATTCGTGAATATGGAATCGGGATCTGTATTTACGCACGTTTTGGGGCGCAGCCCCGGATATTTTGAGAAGTCCTAACGGTGGGGCAGAGCCGCCACCGCACATCAGAGGGCAGAGCCCGGTCGTAGCCTCACGCTTAAAAGCGGGCGACCCGCCATCACTTATCAGAGGGCATAGCCGGGAAACTAATTATGAGTTGAGTGAAGGATCCGGTCGCTATCGCTTCCGGTTCCGTAGGGGTCGGTCGTTAAGCAACGGCAAAGGATTCATGGCGCCACGCGTCGATTCGTAGACGCCGAAGTGAAGGTGCGGTGGGGTACCGGCGGCATTGCCGGTGGTACCAATGTAGCCGAGCACTGTTTGTGTTGTTACGTGGTCGCCTTCTTCGAGATGCGGCGCGTAAGCTTCGAGGTGTGCATAGTAATAAACCCTACCGCCGGCACCGATGACGGAAACCGTTTGACCGCCTAACGAATTCTCGCCGATGTTTGTAACGTAGCCTTCGGTAGCTGAGAGTATGGGAGTGCCCCGTGGAGCGAAGATGTCCTGCCCCTCATGCAGCCGACCGCCATCTCGAGGAGCGTGCCAGGTGTTGGCTACCTGCTTTGTGGAAACATCCTGAACGGGCATTGCCAATTTCGTGTCCGGGTTTTTTGTGTAGAGCTGTGCGACATGCACTAAGAGAACAAGCTTATCGGCGAACTGACCTGCGATTCTTTCCGCAGCGGCAGCGACGCCTGTCACACTGCCAAGAGCGAGGAATGCGAATACTGCTATGACAGCGAGGGACAGCTTTTTCATTGCGGGTCTAAGATGCGTTTCCATAGTTAGTAGTTCGCTGAGGCCCCCCGGCCGAGTGCAACATCGATCATGAGTCATCATTCCGCCCATTATTGTCGCTCCAGGGCGGCCCGGTCCCAGCTAGCCAAATTCGCGCCGGCTTCGTAGGTGGTCTGACAGAAATCCATTAATGTCGCTTCGGGAGAGTCAGATTTCCTCACGTCATCGTACGGCAGAAAGAATTCTTTCATCTCCGAACTGTAAAACGTTTGCGCGGGCCGAATGGTTCCCTGGGATACGGTCTCAGCGAGGCCGGCTGGTTCCGGAGCTGTGTACGAATAAAACGCTGCTTCCATATCCTTGTTGCCTGGCCAGAAGCCGTGACTGATAACTTCGTGCGAATAAGCTTCGCGAGTGATCGTGTCGGCGCCTTCGCGCTCCGGTGCGGGTCGGCCCGAAAACCGGGTGACGGCCATGTCGAAACTGCCCCAGAAAAAATGCACGGGACTGACTTTGCCGATGAAACGCGCACGGAATTCTTTTAGTACTTCGTCAATCTTCACCAGCGCGCGCCAAAAGCGGTTGGCATATTCCGCGTCGTAGGCGGCGTGGACCTTGTCCTCTTCGAAGCGGATCGGGTTCGGAATCTCCACCGGCATGGTCCAAATCTTTATCTTGATTCCCAACTCGCCGAGCGCCGCCATGACTTCGGCGTAGAAGTCCGCTACTGATTGAGGCCGGAGTGCCAGCGTTTTTGATGCACCATCGCTGCACTCGATCAGAAGTTGGTGGTCAATGAAATCGAATTCGATTTCGAAGTAGCGTTCGCGAAAGGGCATTGCGGATGTCGTAAGGCCGCGCGCTGAAACATAGAGTGGGACATTCCACCAATGGTTGACGAGCGGCGTTTGCCGCAGACGGATCTTGCCGACAACCTGCGTCCACATGTGCAGCGTGGCGCAGGTGTCTTGCCATTCCGAGAATTTCAATTCGGGCCAAGCGTTGTCCATAAAAGTCGAGGTAAATAGTGAATGGTACATGGTGAATAGTAAAGTTTGACAAGGCTGGGGCCGAGATTTTTGATCCGTTTAGAAAGCGCACTTGTGCGCCCGACGTGCGAGGGATTTCAATGTTAGTTGAGTCCTCTTTTCGTCGGGCGCAGAAGTGCGCTCTCTAAACGGGTCTTGTAAAATTATTGCGCGAGCGCAAAGCCTGAAGCGCGAAGACTTATGTTTGAGCCTTCGAGGCCTTCATTCTAATGAACGCAAGGTTAAGTTGCGGCAGGGAATTGAAGTTCGCAGCCTTCGTGCAAAACTCTTTCGCCTTTGC
>DATBRN010000163.1:0-21950 GCA_036560225.1 Pyrinomonadaceae bacterium
AAGGTGGGGCTCAGGAGTTGATGCGCAAGCAGGAGAGCGATAATGCCTCGCGCTACGGAATAACGCATCTCGGAAATCCTTCGCGGTTGAGTCTTGGGGGCTGCTCCGCGAAGTCATAGTACTACATCTGCTGCTGACTAAGGTACTTACTTGGTGGACCTGTGTTAGTCAACTTACCAAGCTCGGCTGAGTTTTGTTTCAGTTAAGCGGCTTTCCGGTGTTTCATTACGGGCGCGGATTCGCCCTCGATGCGTGACTTATTTTTCCGGGAAGCGCGCCACATTCCAATTGCTTCTTTGGAAAGGCTCATGATGGGTTGACGGTTCTGAAAGATCAGCTTTAGCCAGGCGCGCTTGTTCATTTGTGGGAAGTAGATGCCGCGGAAGAATAAACGGGAAATAAGATGGCTGATGCGATAGGACAACGGTGAAGAGCTGATCGAATTGATGGCCTGTGCATTTCGTTCCGGGCTATAAGAAGCCCGCCACGCCTTGTCAGTTTCCTGATGCGCCTCCTCGATGGTCATCTTCAAGGGCGTATGGGCCATCCAAAACGGCGCGAAGTCCATCCAGTGTTTGGGGCGTGAGAGTCGACCAGCCCTTTGCAGCCTGTCGTACAGCGGCGTTGCCGGAAACGGCGTGAGTTGGCCGAACACGGGAAGACCTGGAGGCCAGGAGTTAATCTCATTTACGGTGCGCTGAGCGACACCCGGCGTGTCGTTGTCCATGCCGAAGATAAAAGAAGTGATGGCATAAACGTTACGCTGCGCCAGTCGTTGAAGAACCGCTCCGTACTCCTGGGGCTTGCTGAAGTTTTTGTTAACGTCCGCCATGTTGGCGGGATCAATCGACTCCATGCCGATGAAGATCCACTGTCCCCCTGACTCGGTGATGAGATCAACGAGTTCCTCGTCACGCAGCAGGTTAGCGCTAATCTGGGCCACCCAGGGCAACTGCGCTCCGGCTTTGATGATGTCTTTTAAGAGAGATTTTGTGCGCTTGATATTAATGGCAAGATTGTCGTCAATGAAGAAAACCGCGATTTGTCCCCGCTGTTTGCGCGCGCGTTCTTTGAGTCGGAGCATTTCCTCGACAACGCTCTCGTTGGTCCGAAAGCGGATCGAGTCGCCAAAAAATCCAGTGACGGTGCAAAACTCGCAGCCATAGGGACAACCGCGCCCCGTCTCCAGTGGTACAACATGAAAGGTCCCCCAGCCGGCGCCCAGGCGCGACAATAACGAACGAAAGATTCTCGGCACCAGGTTGAACTGATCAAGGTCCAGCGCTTCCCAGGGAACTGATGGATAAGGTTGTAAGCTGGGTTTGATATCGACGCCTTTTGCATCACACCTCGGCTGGTAGACTTCCTTAAGCTCTCCGCGCGCGGCGTCTTCGACTATCAACGGCCAGGTTTCGTCCGCCTCGCCCAGCGCGACAGCGTCTGCATAGCGTGGGCCGCCATCTCTCCCAATCGCTTCGTCTGGGCATTCCGTTACGTGGGGGCCACCCATCACCACCGGAACGCCTGCAGCTCGAATCGCACTGGCCACGCGATACGCCTTGGCGACCATTCTCGTCATCGCGCCAATCCCAACCAGCCCGATCTTATTCTCCTGTACGAATCGCACTATCTCATCGTCGCTCATCGCTTTCGCGTTGCCATCAATCAAGATCACTTCATGGCCTGGAGGAGTGAGTGCCTGGAGCAGAAACATCCATAAGTGGGGCATGAAGTTTCGCGTCACACCGTTGTCAGGATTATAGAGTAGGATTTTCATAAACTTTCCAATCAATCTAGGTAAGAGCAATACTCAAAGCTAACCTGAGAAAACCCTTGGTGCATCCGGTTTGAGAAGGGGCGAATGAAAGGAAACGGCGATAAGTCGTTCCTGACAAGTCAGAGTTGAATTGTCCGGGAGCAGCATACCAGTTTATGTGCGCTCGCGTACATAGCCAGAAAAGCTGCATCTGGGTCGTGTAAGCAGCGGGGAAGATAGCACGGCTCCGCCCTATTCCCCTAAAGCATTGCTTTTCCGGGCAGGTTTGGTCTTCGATCTATCACCCTTTCGATTCGCTTAGATTCTTTATTTAGCCGGAGGTTTACTGTAGCCCTTCTTTGCTAGGAGTTCCTGTATCTCATCACTTAACAGGAAGTCTACAAACTGACGGGCAACAGCCTGTTTGGTCGAGTCCTTGATAATTCCCAACGCCTGATCGATTGGCCTATGTGAATCTTCGCTGACTTCGACGTAGGTTCCTTGGCCTGGTTTTACGAGGGCCAGTGGAATGAAGGCGACTTCGGCGTTGCCTGTGGCAGCGTATTGTTTCGCCTGCGACACATTTTGCGCATAAATAACTCGTCCTTCGACTTGTTGCCAGATCCCGGAGGCTTGAAGACTCTCGACTACCGCCTGGCCATAGGGAGCAACGTCAGGCTTAGCGACCGCTATCCGCTCAAACGCCTTCGCTGTTATGTCTTGAATCCGCTCGATCTTTAAAGTGCTGCCTGGCGGCAGCCACATCACCAACCGCCCACGCGCGTAGAGAGTACGAGTTCCCGGCGTCAGTAAGCCTTTGCGTTCGAGCTGTTCTACATGTTCAGTATCGGCGGCCGCAAAAACATCAAAGGGAGCGCCATTCTCTATTTGCTTAGCGAGATCAGCCGTGGCGCCAAAGCTGAAGACCACTCGAATACCGCTCTTGCTAGTGAATCGTGGGCCAATTTCGGCGAATGCGTCTGTCAGGTTAGCGGCCGCTGCCACGACCAACTCATCGTTCCCTGGTGCTTTAGATTGGCAACTTACAATGAAAAGACTGAGGACGAGAAGGGAGCAAACCATTAGTAATTGTTTCACAATCTGATCTCTCTCCTCTGGGAATTTTGGACCACGAGACTCGATTTCAGTGGGCATCATAGTCGGAGTCCGTTCCATCTTTCCAGAACAGGTGAAGGTATGGTATAGACCTCTAAACCCCCGCAATGGAAATGTCGCCTAGGCTTGCCTTGTAGCTCCGGCAAGTGAGAAAGGGCCTGGCTCTTGAGGAAACGTACATTCAACAGAGCGTTCGCCGTCTACGCAGTGCTGCTGGTGCTAATCATGGCTTCCAGTAGTTGTCTGCCGAAGCCATCAACGGAAACGGGCGGCCTTAACATAACGCTCTATGGCTTCTCGATAATGAAGGAGTCGTTGGAGAAAGCGATCTATCCGGGATTCGTCGCAAAGTGGAAACAGGAGCACGGCCAGGACGTCCGGTTCACGTCCTCCTTTGCGGGTTCGGAGACTGTGACCAACCAGATAATTCAAGGAGTACCTGCCGACATCGCGATTCTATCCATCGAGCGCGATGCTCAACGGTTGAAGCAGAATGGATTCGTGACCTCTGACTGGCATGCGTTGCCTTACAAGGGCATCATTAACAAGACGCCCTTTGTAATTCTCGTAAAGGGTGGAAACCCCAAAGGCATTCACGACTTTCCCGATCTGGCAAAACCTGGGATCAAGCTGATTCACCCCGATCCGGTTAGTTCGGGAGGAGCGCAATGGTCGATCCTGGCAATCTATGGCTCGGAGTTAGTCAAGTCCGAAAAGCAGAGCGGCGAGCCAGATCAAGCGCGTGCGCTGCATATGCTTCAGGCGATCTGGAAAAACGTCTTCGTCACCCCCGCCTCTGCACGAGAAGCCCGCACCACATTTGAACTGGGCAATGGCGACGCCCTAGTGACCTATGAGCTTGAAGGCCTGCTCATGAAAGAAAGCGGTAAGCCCGTAGAGATCATTACTCCGCAAGCGACTATCTTTAGCGAGCACCCCGTGGTCGTTATTGATCGCAATGTCTTGGCGGAAAAGCGGGCCGCCGTGGATGCTTTCGTTCAGTACCTCTGGAGTGATGAGTCGCAGAGAGCTTTCGTCAAATACCATTTCTATGCAGTTACAAACAACGCCATCAATGAGGAGAACAAAGACTTCGGCCATATTGAGGCGCCGTTTACGATCGATTACTTCGGCGGTTGGGAGAAGGCGTACCCGGACGTAATCGAACAAATCTTTAAAAACAAGGTGCAGAACCGGAAGTAGAAACATTGCCGATTGCCAATTGCCGATTGCCAATTGACAGTTTGAGAGGCATTTACTACCTACCGCTAGACGTTTGGTGGAGTGACGGACTTGCAATTGTGATGTCAGAGCAGAAATAAAGTGAGCACAGCGGAACCAACAATGCGACATGTGCGCGGCTTCGATGTCTCCCGGCCGCTAAGCATCGGCACGCTTGTTTTCATGATGTTGCCGCTGGTCTTCCTGCCACTCCTGTCGATTTTCATCTTCGGCACCAGCAAGGGTTTGGCTAGTTTCTGGTCGGCACTTTTAGCGCCGGATGCAATCTTTGCTCTCAAGCTCTCGGTGGTCACGAGCTTTTGGGCAACCGTCTTTAATGTTCTTTTCGGATTGTTCGCCTCTTATGTGCTTTCGCGCTACAACTTTTGGGGACGCAATGCGTTAATCGTTACAATATCGCTGCCGACGGCGATTCCAACTGCAGTCGCCGGCGTGGCGTTGTTGATGTTGTGGGGACCTTATGGAATGCTGGGCCGCCTGCTGAGACCTCATGGAATCGAGCTTATGTTCACGGCCAGCGCGATCGTACTGGCGAACATATTCGTTACCTTTCCGCTGGCATTTGGGGTTATTAAGCCTGTATTTGACACTATGAGCCGGTCGCTGGAGGAGGCGTCGGCCACGATAGGAGCAACTCGCTGGCAGACTTTCTGGCACGTGACTCTGCCGTCCTTACGCGGGGCGATCGTTTCCGGCGCGCTATTGACTTTTGCCCGTGCGGTGGGTGAATTTGGATCGACTATTATGGTATCAGGCAATTTGGCGGGACGAACGCAGACCGCGCCACTGTACATTTTCGCCAAATTCAACGAAGGGCAGATTGAGGCAGCTAACGCTATTGCCATTGTGCTGGCGCTCTTTTCGTTCCTGATTTTCAGCGTTCTGTTTTTTGCCAGGGACTGGTTGGATGTCGATTGAGGAACCTATTATGAAGGCCCAGGCCAGATTGATAGAACCGTCGGAGTCACCTCCCATCCGGGAAAGCCCGCCGCAGTACGCCGCCAGCGTTGTCGGCGTGAGCAAATTCTTCGGCAAGACCAGCGTGCTCCAAAACATCACCTTTCATGTAGCGGAGGGCGAGGCGCTGGTGCTGCTTGGTGCGTCGGGAAGCGGAAAGACAACTATTCTGCGCATCATCGCCGGCTTGGAACAGCCCTACACCGGAAAGGTCATACTGCACAACAAAGACGTTACCGAGCTTCCAGCTCGAGAACGCGGCGTCGGAGTCATATTTCAGTCGTACGCTCTGTTTCCAAAAATGACGGTGGAGAAAAACATCGGCTATGGTCTGCGTATCAGGCACCGGCGACGCAAGGAAGTCAGGAAAACAGTCAACGAACTGCTCGAGTTAGTGCAGCTCGAAGAACATCGCAAGAAGTATCCGTCACAGCTTTCTGGTGGACAACAACAGCGGGTAGCAATCGCTCGTACGCTTGCTTATAACCCGGAGGTGCTCCTCTTCGATGAGCCTTTCGGCGCTCTCGACGCGCAGACGCGCGGCCACTTGAGGCGCGAGATACGCGCGCTGCTGAAAAAAGTAAACGTTCCAGCTGTCTTCATTACTCATGATCAGGAAGAAGCTCTGGAGTTAGGCGATCGCATCGCCGTAATTAACGTGGGTCACATTGAACAGATTGGGACGCCCTATGAGGTCTACAACACCCCCGCGACTGAATATGTCGCTACCTTTCTCGGCGCAGCCAACATCCTTGAAGGAGTGATCCGGAGAGATCACGTTGAAATCGGCTCCGCACAGATACCTGCGCGCATCGATAGGGAGAGGTTTAGCGAGGGCCAGCCGGTAAAGTTGATTTTTCGGCCGGAGGATGTTTCGTTGAGCAAGACACAAGCGCTGCCGCCCGGTCATGCTTGTCTTGCAAGCGGCATAGTTGAGCAGACGAGTTTTGTGGGGTCGTATGAACGTCTCCGTATCCGGCTAGAGCCAGCTGGAGGTAGCGCCTGTGAAACTGGTGATAGCGGCTCTTTCTACCTCACTACTGAAACTCCTGAGCGTCCACGCGCCAAGCCAATCATCGCGACCAGACCCAAGCCAGAGACGATGGCATTGAAGCTCAGAAGCGGGGACCGCGTCTTCATAGGACTCAACTACTTCACGATCCTGCCCAAAGATCCACATACCAGAGCTGCCGCTGAATCCCACAAGTGATAGCCAAGGTGTGAATTAGAGTGACCGAGATTCCTCAGGGCGTTAGTCCTTACGGACGGGGTTCGGCAAAGGCGGCAGTGGCCAAGCTGTGAAACCTGCGCCGCACGCTGTTGATATTGGCGAATGGGAGGGCCCGCGCGTGAGTGCGGTTGGTGAGCAGGATAAACACTCGCTCGTGAGTTGGATCGTTCCAGCAACTTGTACCGGTGAAACCGGAATGGCCAAAACTATCGCGCGGCAGATCAGGCCCAGCGGCGGAGTCTTTTGTTTCGGCCAACTGCCAACCAAGAGAGCGCGCTTCTTCCAATCCTGCCGTTAGGTTTTGACGGAACAATTCACAGGTAGCCGGCTTTAATAATCTTGTCTGACCAGCTACAAACTGATTCGCAATTGTCAGAGTCTCCGGCGCCGTTGAGAACAGGCCCGCATGACCCGCAGCCCCACCGAGAAAATATGCGTTTCCATCATGCACCTGGCCCCAGATCAATTCCTGACGCCAATTTTTGGGATCACCACTGCTATCGCCACAAATCTCACGTTCGTACGCGTTACCGATCTCGCAGGCAGCGATTCCGGTTTGCATGGCTGACTCAGGATTGAAGAACGTCCGATTCAACTTCAGAGGCTTGAGAATTTCACTTTCAGCCATCTCAACTAAACCTTTGCCCGTTAGTCGTTCTAACAGCAATCCGAGAACGATGAACCCAAGATCACTATAAACGACACGCGTCCCAGGCTTGTATTCCAGATCTAGATTGGCGATCGCAGAAGCCGCTTCCTCTCGTTTGCCGTCAGCAAGAATGTAAAGCGGGCGCCAGGCGGGGAGACCTGAAGAATGCGTCACCAGTTTACGCACAGTGATCGCTTTCTTATCCGTACGGTCAAACTCGGGCAGGTATTGCGAAACTGAACTATCAAGCGTGAGCTCGCCACCTTCAATTTGTCGAGCGCAGAGAAGCCCCGTAATCAACGGTTTCGTGAGCGAAGCAAGGTCGTAAATGGTATCAAGCCTGGCGGCGATGCGCTGTGGTTCAACTACTGAATTGCCGAGAGCGTCGGCAAAAACCTCACGACCACGTTCAGCGATCAGGTAAACAGCGGAGGGGAAGTCGCCGGCAGCGATGCGCTCGCCGAGAAAGGCTGAAATTGCACTAGATGGATTGGGCATTCTTCCGAGACTGAGATTCAAGCTCTTTATTGTGACCGAGTGGGTCTCGCCCGCCCGAGCACCGTCAGGGACAAGCCATCTTTCATGAAGCTCAACTCTACCGATTGTTCGCGCTGCGCGCTCAGGGCGGGCGAGACGCCCGCAGTCCCAGTGAAGAGCTTCCACGTCTCACTTACGAAGAGCTCTTTCCGATTGCCTCAATCCGGACTTTCGACGCATGTTCCTCGATTCTTTCCAAAGCTCTCAACGCGAGCGCCAGCGCGTTTTTTCCTTCCAGCCCCGACACGGGTGCGTCCAGCCCATCGCGCGCGGCGCCGACAAACGCCAGAATCTCCAAACGCAGCGGTTCTATGTCCATAACATCAAGATTCTTCACGTGAACGCCGGGCCAGGCGCCATCGGCAGTCGGCGGCGCCAGGCTGCTAATCGACGCTCGTTTCGTCGTGTAGTCGACGGCTACATAATCGTGCGGCTGAAAGAAGCGCATCTTTCTGATCTTTTCGGTGCCCACGCGTGAAGCTGTAATGTTGGCAACCGCCCCTGAAGAGAACTCAAGCCGAGCGTTGGCAGCGTCAACCTTGTTCGTCAATATTGGAATACCAACCGCATGCAGCTCGGTCACCTCAACATCCTCGCCGACCAACCACTGCACGATATCCAGATCATGGATCATCAGATCAAGAACTACGTCGATGTCCAGCGAGCGCGCGGTAAACTCGCCGACGCGATGGATCTCGAAGTAGACCGGATTGCGGACATGAGGACGAAGTGCGACCAGTGCAGGATTGAATCGTTCCAGGTGACCAACCTGCAAGAGTGCTCCACTTTTTGCCGACGCTGCTATCATTTTGTCAGCCTCGGCAAGAGTCCGCGCGATAGGTTTCTCAACCAGAACGTGAATGCCGGCCTCAAGCAAGCCACAAGCGATTTCGCAATGCGACTCGGTCGGAACAGCCAGACTAACAGCATCCACCTGGCCAATCAGTTTCCGCCAGTCCGTTGTCCACTCGACCTTATCTGAAGCGATACCGCGCGCGGTTTTTTGATCGAGGTCACATACAAACGCGAATTCCGTTAAGCTCTCAGCGGCGAGATTAGAATGGATGCGCGCGTGTTGCCGGCCCAAATGGCCCACGCCGACGACTGCGGTACGAAGTGTCACAGTTTTACTGGTTTCTCTTTTTGGGTTAGCTTAAGCTCTGCAAAAAGCAGTAGGCAGAATGCAGAAGGCGCATAAAAGTGCACTTTCTGCCTTCTGCTTACTGCTTTCTGCCCTAGTCCATAACGGAGCGAATATACTTGCATCCTTCAATGCTTGCCAAGCGCGGCACTTTTGTCCTTTTCCTTGCTGTCGTTGCTTTCTACTTATATGGACTTGGCAACTTTCCCTTGGTTGGCCCAGATGAGCCTCGTTATGCGCAGGTAGCGCGCGAGATGTTTCTTAGGCGCGATCTGATTACTCCAACGCTTGGTGGACACACCTGGTTTGAAAAGCCCGCGCTGCTTTACTGGATGATGATCGCCAGTTTTAAGCTGTTTGGCGTATCGGAGTGGTCGGCGCGTCTTCCGGCGGCTATCTGCGGTCCGCTTACGATCATGGCCGTTTACTGTATCGGCCGCCGCGTCGCACGTGATGATCTAAAACTTCGAGCTTATGCCTTCTGGAGTACGCTCGCAGCGGCTACGACACTCGGAATCGTAGTCTTTGCGCGCGCTGCCAGCTTCGACATCATTCTGACGATGACGACGACCTGGGCGCTCGCGTTTTATTTCCTCGGTGAGTTGGAGCAAAAAGCAAAACTGCGACGGTGGTTTCTAATTGGCTTCTATACTTTCATTGGTCTTTCGTTATTGGCGAAGGGTCTTGCCGGTATCGTGATTCCTGGGGGCGTTGTCGGCCTCTATTATCTGATTCGCCTAAGACTGCCGGAACGAAACACGCTTATTAGTCTGTTGTGGGGAATTCCACTAGCACTGATTGTGGCCGCGACCTGGTACGGCCCGGTCATCTCGCGGCATGGCTGGCTGTTTATTGACCAGTTTTTTATTCAGCACCACCTGGCGCGGTACGTTTCTAACAAATATCACCATCAGGGACCGGTTTACTATTACCTGTTGGTTGTCCCGTTGCTCGCCTTACCGTGGACGGCTTTCTTCGTTGATGGGGTCTTGCAGGCCCGAGGCCGTCTGAGGCGTGCCCGAGTTTCCACGAGTGATCACGTCGACGATCGCTTTCGCCGGCTCCTTACCTTCGCGCTCGCTTGGTTTCTGTTTCCATTGCTGTTCTTTAGTTTCGCACAGTCGAAACTACCCGGTTACATACTTCCCGCATTGCCCGCCGTCGCTTTGATAGTTGGCGAACGGCTCTGGCGGCTTAGCTCTGAACCGGGAAAAAGGAACTGGACAGTCATAGCTACTGGAGCTCTTTGTCTTCTCGCTGCGATTGGCTCAGTTGTTTACTCCTGGCGAGACGGAGATTTGCCGGTTGTATGTATGTTGCTGATTGGAACGCCCCTGTTTATTGCGGGGTGCTTTGCTTTGTTTTTGCGTCGCAGGCCGTCTGCGTCAATCGTGTTGATCGGCGGCGCGGTTCTCAGTGTTATGATCGTTTCATTGCTTTGTGTGGCGCGTCAGGTTGCGGAGCTCGAATCTTCGAAGCACTTGCTGCAGCTTGCCGATGCGCGTGGCTATTCGCAGAAGGTCATCTATGGGATGCAACGCAGCGATCGGACACCGGAATTTTATGCTGCCGGCCGCGTTGCTTATGGCGCGGATGGTGAACCGTTCATGTACGAGGATCCGGTCCAGGTGATTGCCGAGAGTCAGAGGCGCGGAGATATCGTCCTGGTTTTTATACCCATCAACGAGGTGAGTAAGCTTACTGGAATGGCGTCGGCACAAACAGACGTGATCGGAAACAATGGCCGCAACGCTATCGTCGCGGTGAACTATAAGAACAGCCCGAACCCATGATCGGACTGGAACAGCATCTAGCGGAGCTCTTGTTCCAGGTGCTTGACGAAGAAATCTATTACCGGACGATCGTAGCCTTCGCCCTGAACGCCGGTGGCTGAGGGAAGCGTGAAGCCACTCAGGTCCAGATCCGTTTTTGTTTCCAGATTAGCCCGGTTTGGAAAACAGGACGCTAGAGATTTCGTGGAGTCGCGCAGATAGCCATCGTCAGCGCCCGCCAGCAACAAAACGTGTCGAGTGCCGAGCCCTGCCGCCAGTTCGCAAGAACTCTGGTTTTGATACTGCCCCAGGAAATAGACACGCGTAGCAAGACGAGTTGGAAAGCTGATCGCAACGGTGTTCACCGCAAGGTCGCCGGCCACCGAAGCACTTACCAACTCATCGGGGTCGCGCGGAACAGAATCCAAGACCATCACCTGGATCTTTTGATCTTGATTCGCGGCAAGCATCGCCGCATAGGCGCCAAGCTCGACACCGTAAACTCCCACGCGTTCGCCAATGAGCTGGCTCTTGCTTTCACTCTTCAGCGCACGCAGAAAGTCCAATGCAGCCAAAGCATCTTCTCCTTCGCGACTTCCAAATGTAGTCCATTTGACCGGGGGGTTGAGTCCATGTCCTCTTAGATCGGGCCAGAGAATCGTGAAGTTAGTGGCCTCGTTTACTTTCATACCCAGGTTGAAAAGAAGGGAACGATCGCCACCATAACGGTGCAGAAAGATTACGGCCGGCGCTCCCTCGGTGCCTCGGAGAAGCCAACCTCGGGCCAATGTCCCATCACGGTTTCGCCAGTTTTCTTCAGTGATTTTCAGTGCTTTGCCACTGCCACTTATTTGCGCGAATCCTTGAGGCGTGACGAGATGAGACCGCCGCGGCGGGCGGGTGATGCCATAAATAATTGAGCCCAATGCGACAAGCAGCGCCACCACCACGATAAGCAGGATTGGCAGCAGCGATTTAAGGAGCTTCTTTCCGAGTCTTCGTCGGGTGGCCATTGGGGATAAGGATGAAGGATGAAGCGTGTCGAAGTGGACAAGCGTTCTCTGTCCATTTCTCGAATGCACTAACCCATCGCTACATCGTCAACGCTAAGTCGTCCTTTCTCGCTCACCCGAGCGTAGTCTTCCGGAGTATTGATGTTGTCGAAAAACGAATCCGCACCTTCCAGACTCGAAAGTTCTGCAAACGATACCCAGCGCGTTGCCACGGATTGTAACAGAGCAACAGGCTTTCGCTCTCCAGATTTAATCAACTCTTCGGCGCGGCCTAGACAGGGATCAACGCGATAGAGCGCGCAAAGAGGCTGAGGGATCCCATCGCTTTGAATCGGCGCGACTGCCTCGAGACCGTCGCGAAAACTGCTCAGATGAGCAAAAAGTTCCCTGGTCACGAACGGAAAATCGCAGGCGACAATTAGCGCCCAGAAGGCTGAACAAGCAGAGAGCGCGGCGTGGACACCGCCCAATGCGCCCCAGTCGGGATAAACATCGGAAACATTCGGAAGGTCAGCTCCGGGCGGAGGTAAGGCGGTAGTGTTCCCAACAAGAGTTACCGAGGACGTTGTCGCAGAAAGCTCCCCCGCAATGCGCTCTACGAAGCTCTGACCCCGGAGCGTCAGTCTGGATTTGTCGGTTCCCATGCGACGAGACTGTCCACCGGTGAGGATGAAACCTGCGATTGAGTCCATGAAATAGCCTGTTATTTGCGAGTAAATTAAGACCAACCCGGGGGATGGCGGCGGGAAAACTTAGCACGCGATTATCGCGTGAGCAAGAGGAACGTTTTCGCTGGTTTTAGCGTCTAACAGAGGCGGCTGCGCATCTGGTTCAGCTCGCGGGGTCCGTTCCAAATACCAGATTATGTCTCGCCATTCAACGACTACCTTGACCCGCTTCGGGACGAAAGCTATAGTCGCGTTGGACGGCGCGCCGGCCGCAGTCCCCTGCAGTAAACAGTAGAGGTTATTCTTGATGAAAAGTTTGGTAAAGGTTCTTCTAATTGCGATTGTCATCGCAGTTGTCACTGGCGTTGTCAACGCCCAAAAGCCGACAGTTGATGCTGCTGTCAAGGATTCCCGCCTGTTTGCGCTCGAGGATCTTCGTCCGGGTATGAAGGGCATAGCGAAGACGGTGTTTTCTGGAACGGAGCCGCAGGACTTTGGGGTAGAAATACTCGGCGTATTGCCTGGTTTTCCTGGACCGCGTCAGTCGGCCATCATAGCTAGACTAAGTGGCTCAAACGTTGAGAAGACAGGCGTTTTCGCCGGCATGTCAGGCTCCCCAGTCTACATTGATAATCGCCTCGTGGGTGCAATCGCCTTTAGTTTTCCCTTTTCCAAGGAACCGATCGCGGGCATTACTCCCATTCAGCAGATGATCGATATTTTCGAGAAAGGTTCCGCCGGCCAAACACAAACGCCGAAAGAACCACGCGCGGTTTCATTTGCCCAGCTGGCATCCACTGAATGGAAGGCAACACTACCCAAGCCGGCAATTAGCTCCACCTCGCTTATTGCACCTGTGTCGCAAGGGTCACCTCTGCTTCCGCTCATGGGTCAACAAATGACTCCGATTGCCACGCCAGTAGTATTTAGTGGAATCAGCCAGGAATCGCTCGCGATGTTTGCGCCGCAGCTCATGGCCAACGGACTTCTCCCCGTCTCAGGAGTAGGGGGTTCGGCCGCAATCACGCCACTTGAAAAAGCCACCGAGAAAACATTAACGCCGGGAACATCAGTCAGCGTGCAGTTGGTTCGAGGTGATTATTCAATTGCTGCTGCCGGCACGGTTGCTTTTCGAGACGGAGATCGCATCTATGCCTTTGGCCACCCGTTTTTGAGTCTCGGCGCGTCGGATATGCCGATGAGCGAGACCGCCGTGGTCACGGTCATTCCTAACGTAAATAACTCCTTCAAGTTGTCAGTTCCGGGTGCGATGGTCGGTTCGATTTCCCAAGACAGGGCCTCAGGTGTTTTTGGTCAGTTGGGCCAGGCGCCAAAAATGATTCCAGTGAAGATCAACTTACACACAAGTCGCGATCGCAGTGAAACCTATTCCTATGAAATCGCGAACGACTCATTCTTAACGCCACTACTGCTAAACATCACAATCTTCAACACGATTACTTCGAGTGAGCGGGCGCTGGGCGATTCCACGATCACCATCAAGGGCGCTATCAACGTCAAGGGCCAGGAGCCAATAGAACTGGATCGCCGCTTTTCAGCCGGAAACTCACCGGTCCTTGCGGCGGGCTCAGTTGCCGGGCCAATCAGTTCATTGCTTGGCAGCGGGTTCGATGATGTTCAGATTGAAGGTGTGACGCTCGACATCTCTTCCGCCGACACTAAATATGCCGGCACACTCGAACGTATCGCGCTTAGCAAAACCGAAGCACACCGGGGCGAAAAGATTGAGATTCAAGCCTACGTCAGGACGGAATCCGGTAAGCAATTTGTTCAGCGCATTCCGGTGCAGATCCCAGAAGATGCTACTCCTGGCCAACTGTTGGTCTTCGTGGGCGATGGCGGAGCGCTACAAGAAGGTTCTGCCGCCAAGGCTTTTGTTCCACAGGATCTTGGCCAGTTGGTTAAGGCGATAAACAAGGTGAAAAAGAGCGATCGACTCTACGTAAAGCTCTTTCGCATCACTCCCGGCGCGGTAATCGGTACCAATGAGCTACCGAACCTACCGCCTTCTGTCGTCGCCACGCTCAATAGCGACAGAAACTCAGGTGGTTACACCCCTACCGTGTTGTCCGCTGTTTATGAAATGGAGTTGCCGCCAGCTGAGTTCGTGATCTCGGGCCAGCAGTTGATTGGACTCGACATAGTGCCGTAAGGAGCTTGGCTTTTGACTTACGCGCACTGCGCCGGAACAGTCACTCCACTTCTTGGTGTGGTCGCGCTGCTATTCATCGGCGACAATTTCCAGCCACAAAGAGTGAGGCCCGCTCAGACTCAGGTTCGTCGCCTTACTGCGCGACAACAGCGTAATCTGATCAAATACAACGAAGCAGGGACCATCGCGACCCTGCGAACACTCTTCAGCGCGGAAGCGACCTACCAGTCAACTACGGGCAACGGCGACTACGGCACTCTCGAGGAACTAGCGAGGGAAAATCTCATTGATCCGGTGCTAGCCGAGGGTCACCGGTATGGCTATTTCTTCCGTATAAGACGAGAAAAATCATCTCCCGAATCTCGAAGCTCCCTTGAGATAGTAGCGGTACCCCAATCCTACCGCCGGACAGGCCGGCGCTCGTTCTACATTAGCGAAACGGGTGTCATTCATGCCGCGGACAAGCACGGCGCCGAGGCGAACCCCAAAGACGACATCATGGTGATTGATCCATGAAGCTTCAGCCACGGATCATCTGAAACGGATCGCGTTTGCGATGAAGTTCAATTCTTGGATTTCTTACTTAGGCCGCCTGGCATATCGTTTCCGGATCGCGCTCACTGTCGTCTTACTAGTGTTGGCCGTTATTCTGCTCTACCCATTCGAAACGATCACCATACCGCAGTGGAATGTGCGCGTGGTTGATGACACCGGCGCACCGGTGCGCGAGATCAACATCACTGAACACTGGCAGCACTATCCGGTTGATTCGAGCGGACACGAGGAAGTTCAAAGACCTAACCAGAACGGGTTTGTTAGTTTTAAGCCTCGCAGTATCAGGGCCAGCCTAACTCGCCGGTTATTTGCGCGGATCAATGCTGGAAGGCGTAGTGGAGGCCGGACAACTCCTTACGGAGCTATTGTCGCTTGGGGGAGCAAGACTCACGAGACGACCGTTGCGGTCTATAAGGAAAACGAGACGCCGCCGGCGGAGCTCCGCGTGCAACGGTTGCGATGACGCCTTGGCCAAGACAGAGAACGATGGGGATGGAAGATGCCATCCCCGATTCAGTTGAACCTTGGAAGGCTGATAAAAAGTATGTTTGACTCTTCAAAGTATGTTTGACTCTTCTCAGTAGACCTGATCTCCTGTTCTTTCCTCCTTCCTCGCCGCAACTAAGTCAACCTCCTTAACGTGGCACGGTATTCTTGCGGAATGCTTGAACCCGGCATGCAAGAATTCTTGCAGAGACTCATTGCCAAGGTGTATAAGCCAGCCGTTATTCATTTTTTTCTGGAAGGCTAACGGACTCATGAAACATATAAGTCTCTTGTTCATCTCTGTCGCGCTACTGTTTGCTTCAACTTTACCCGACCGTTCTCCCGGTCTGTCTTCAACCTCGTTCAGCTTGGCAGTCCCAACACAAAACGCTCCGGTTCCGCTGCTGGCGAAGGGACATCCGGTTGCCTGGTGGTTTGTTTTCAAACTCAATGCCGGTGCGTTTCCTGATTGCGGTGGAGGAACAAGGGGTTGTCCTTTTGGTGGCGCAGTGAAGAAGTATAAAGACGCGCAGCAGTACCTCTTTGCCAGCAGCGAGTCGCCAACATTGAAACAGGGAAGCGGCTGTGTTGGTGACACGGATTCTGATCCGATCGGGGCGACATTTGATGAAGTGTATAGTGGTTCGTTCTACTACTTAATTTGGAATGACCAGTTTTATGACGATCCTGAGATTAAAGGATGCACTAAAGAATGTGGCTCTCCCTGGGGCCACTCGAAGGGCCTGCTTGCCTGGAATGACGCGGGTAACGGATTTGTAATGCAGGTGTCGACTCCATCGTGGCCAGCGGCAGGGAGCAAGAAGCATCCTCGCAAAACTGACGGTGATACTCTTGGTTGCATTAAGGATGACGACGTCATGGTCAGTCAGCACTTTTTTGCTCTCACGCTGAGCAAGAACGATGTGATAAGCGTGCTGAAGGCGCTGGGAAACGCAAGCGTGGTCACCGATCCTTCAAATCCGCAGATTGTTAATAACGGTGGCCCTCAGAATATACAGCAACTGGTCAAGGGACTGGGCAGCAAATCATCAAGCAAAACGTTCGCCACCTTTGCCTTATCTAGTGGAGTGAAATTGATTTCAAAACCCTCCGGCCTTAACGTACCGCCCTGGCAGATGGTCTCGGCGATCTTGGGCGGAGTATCGCTGCGAGCCGCGACATGGTGGGCGAGCCCCGAGATTCCCACGACCACGTCGTCAACAAAGGTCAAATGCTGGGATACTTCTCTTTCTAAGCCAGGAGCCGTTCAAATCGCTACCAGCGGGACCTGGAACGGAACGAAAATTGGCCTAACTGGAGGAGCCTCTCCCGATCACAACCACGCCAAAATAGGTGTGTCACTCTCCGGAACTAAGAACTATTCGATCTTTGGCGACATGAACCAGCAAGGCTCTCTTTCTGGACCTAATTGCGATAGCAGCCAGAACGGGCGAGGCGGACTGTTCTACGTAGTAAGTAATGCAGCATTATCAAAGAGCGTGAAAGCCCTGATAGCTGGAGACACTGCACCACAGTAATCAAAAAACGAAGGAGAGGTTGAACGCTAGTGGTTGCAGTTTGAATCCGAAGCAACAGCCAAACGCCCCTAATTAAACCGCGGCATTCTCGGCGAGGGAAGGGATTCAACATCAGTACCGGAAGCGGACCGGGGTCCCCGGCGCGGCAGCCGCGCTGGGGTGGTGGTTGCGACCGGCCGAAGACTCAACGATGGGGTTATCTGATTGTCCGACGTTCAGTTGGCTGGCTCGTCTCAATGTGTCAAACCGAAGTTGCACTGGAGGGCTGGTAACCAAGCTTGAGTCTTCGGCCGGTCGCAACCACTACCCCAGCGCGGCTGCCGCGCCGGGGACCCCGGTCCGCTTCCGGTACTGATGTTGAGTGCAACGCCCCGCATGAATTCGTCCGCTTACGATGGATGTGCAACTCCCTCCGGCATCGAAGGGGACTCTTTTACCCCAGGCTAAAGCCGCTGTATCAATTAAGTCAGGAAGCCAAACTGCATCAGTACGCCGTAACTTGAATCGCCACCGGGCGGGCAACTTTTTCTAGAAACCGCTGGCCATTCGTCTTTTTGTGCGCTCATAACTACCGAGTGTCCGTTTGGAAGTTGGTTAGTTCAAGCTTGGCCGGCTTCCTTGGTTCTCCCGTCTGCATCTTTTTTCCTGGAAACTCCAAGCTTTTCGTCGTTTCAAAAACCAAGAGAAAGTGTTTAGTGCCTGTCGATGTCTCGACGCGGACGTCGTCAACAACTGCCTGGGAGTTGGCTTTTGCCCAAGCCAACTCACCAAGGCTTTGACGCCTTGAGACTCGCGCTGTCAGCCCTCGCCTAAGGCGCAGATTCTTAAGTACGTGCGGAGCAGGTTACGGATATGTCGTACAAGGCTAAAACCTTGGCCTCGCTAGCCATTCTCGCATTCATGCTCATGATCGTACCCGCCGTCAATGCGGATCCGATCGAAATCACTACAAGCACCGGCGGCTTTGAGCTCCGCGGAATCGGAAACAATGGCAGAGGCCACGTAGACCCAAGATTTGATTCGTTGTTTGGGAACGGCCATTCAGCCTTCACCGTGGCCGACTCCACAGGCGGTAGTTTCACTGCCATCCTCAACCCACTCCTTTTTACTCCGGGCTTTACGGGTTTCCGTTCCGGCGGCACCTACGACATAAGTTTCTCCCAATTGCTGACTATTAATGGTCAGACTCAGACGCTGAATCTGTTTGGAACCCTCACTGTCACCGCGATCAGAGACTCAATTGCGATCACGGGCGGCGATCCTCTGGTCTTTCACTTTGATACTTTTTCTGTGACCGCGATTGTTTTACCGGCAACGTTACAAGGAACTGAAAATGGTGAATTCCGGGACTTCCTGTTTGCGCGGTTTGAAGTTACGCCTAACTTCGAGACGACTGTTCCCGAGCCAACCACGATGGTGTTGTTAGGTACCGGCTTGGCCGGGATCGCGGCGAAAATTCGCCACCGGCGCAGACAAAGTAAAGACGCGACCTAGGCGTCCTCTTTCTAACGATCCTCATTCTGCTCAAACATCACGGTTTGTTGATAAGCAATAGGAACCGCGCTTTTGATTTTGGCATTAATTCCGCCGCACTCGCATAGCCCAGGCTTTCGATCTTTCGTTCCAATCGCATTCCACCAAAAAGCAATAGCGTAACTTTCGGCGGCGCCCACGCCAACAAGTGGGAAACCATTTCTTCAAAGCGTTCCAGGGCACGACAAGTAACAAAGTCAACCTGAGGAGCAGGGACGTTTTCAAAACGCTCGGCTATCACTCTGGCCTGGTTGGAAGTTGCTGTCCGGCTCAACGCTTCGCGAAGAAACACGGCTTTCTTTTGTGATGCCTCGATCAGTACGGCGCGAATATCGGGCCTGAGGATCAGGCAGGGAAGGATGGGCAATCCGGCGCCGGCGCCGACTTCAGCGATGCTAGCATTGGTTGGCAGATATTTGAGCAGCAACAGTGATTCGAGAACATGACGCGTGGCAAACTCTGGCGGCGAGCAGGGTGCAACGAGATGTATCGCCGAGTTCCAGGTGTTGAGCAATTCGTAATACTGTGACAATCGTTCAACGGCTGGTCCTGGAAGAGCCACTCCGTAGTTAGTCGCTTCACTTTCCAGTGCTTCTCTGAATTGTTTTGTGGCCGACTTGGTGTTCATTCTCGCAAGGTCTAACGCGTTGGAATTCAACTCTCCAGCTTGCCTTAGGGAGTCAATCAACCAAAGAGCCTACTTGTCTTTGTCTGATGGTGGCTATGCATGCGATCCTTAGGCACCTTAGATTCATCTTCGTGAGTTTATATGATTGACGACTTAGCTGGGCAACTAACTGAGGAATTCGCAAAACAACACGAACGTCTGGGCCGAGCGGTGACGGCGATCATCACGGAACATGCTGAGAGTCTCGATTCCCGGAAAGTGACCTCTTCAGCGACGCCCCAGGACCTGGAAAAAATCTTTGATGAACCCTTTCCGGAGAAGGGAATAGCGACTGAAGGAATTCTGGAACGATTCACGCAGGATGTCGCTACTCACGCGATGCAAGTTCCCAGCCCCCGCTACTACGGGCAGTTTAATCCGACTCCGCTGCCGATCGGCGTGTGGGCTGACGCATTAGCTTCATCGCTGAACCAGAATGCCGGTGCCTGGCGCAATGGACCAACGTCCGCAATCATTGAGGCGAGAGTGCTCCGTTGGTTATGTGAGCTGATTGGTTATGGGCCGAACAGTTTCGGTGTGCTCGCAAGCGGTGGCACAGAAGCCAATCTGATCGCGCTTAAGTGTGCCCGTGATCGTGCGCAACAAACAACAATTAATGAGGGCTTAAGATCAGCTCCGCGCGACCTAACTGTCTATGCCTCCGAGCAGTGTCACTTCTCAATCGAGCGGAGCGTTGACATTCTCGGTCTGGGGCGCAGCAGCCTACGCAAGGTGCCCACCGACGAACAATTTCATATCCGCACCGACGCGCTGCGAGAGCAGATCGAAGTTGACCGGAACGCCGGCTGCTTGCCTTGTTGCGTGATTGGAATTGCGGGGGCCACATCGACTGGTGTGATTGATCCATTATCAGAGTTAGAGGTCATAGCGCGAAAAAATCAGTGCTGGTATCACGTTGATGCGGCTTATGGCGGCACGTTGGCATTCTCGGAAAAGCACCGCGGCAAACTCCAGGGCATTGAGCTGGCTGATTCGGTAACTTTCGATCCGCACAAGTGGATGTTTGTGCCGTTCGCCTGCGGCGCAGTGCTGGTGCGCGATGGCGGCCGGGTATTACGCGATTCATTCGATATTACGCCGGAGTACTTGAACGAAGATCGAGGAGGCGCGGATGTCGAGTTTGATTTTTTTCGCTATGGCCAGATGGGCACGCGCCGTTTCAGTTCACTAAAACTCTGGATGGCCCTGAAGTTTATGGGCCGCCAGGGCTACCGGGCCGTGATCGAGCGTCAAGTAGGACTGACTGAATATCTGGCCGATCGCATTGATGAGTTAGCCGAGTTCAAACGGGTCGGACCGGTTGAGACGGCGGTTTGTTGTTTCAGGTTTTTGCCGGAGAGCCTGGCCAAAAACCCTGAGGCCACGGACGGCGTTGAGCAGGACCGTTTACAACAGCAGCTGCAACAGAAAATCGAGCGAAGCGGGGAAGCGTGGATTACTACGACCGTGCTCAATGGACGCAGGGCACTGCGCGTAAACGTCAACAGTTTCCTGACTGAGCGTCGTCACATCGATGATTTGATAGAATTGCTAGTGCGCATAAGCAAAGATGTCGTTTAAAGGGAACCTGGAGTAATGACTTCTAGAAACAAGCTATTTATCTTGGGGCTGCTTGCCATCCTGTTTTGTGCGGGCGCCATTCACCGTGTCGTTCCCCAAACGGATTCACCGCGTTCGCAACCCGTAATCCATTCACAGGCTGAGTTTGACTCGCTGGCCGTAACCTACGATCCAAACACTCCATACGCGCTGCCGCATCTCCTTTTTGTTATCGACCGCAAGGATCAGAATAAGATCTATTACGTCAATACGAAGCGTTTTGCCTTCCACAAAGATTTTGTGAATGGAACCTATCTTTCGCTTGAACGTGGCCGCGAGTTTTTTGAGAACAATTACCTGAAGCCGAATCGCCGCTTCATTCTCGGTACCATTGCTTATCAAACTCCACTAAAGCGCTGGACTTTTGAATTCTGGGAAGGTGATTTGATTACCGCGGATCAGATCAAGCTCACTGCCGATGTGATAAAGGCGAGCTTCTTCGTTCCCGTCGCCTTTAAACCAAACTCAGTTCGCCAGGATGAGGAATCCAGTAGAGTCGCGGGACTCGAAAGAGTTTCCCAAAGCGACATCAGCAGGGAACAGGAATATCAGGCGCTGAACGTGGCCAAAGGTCTGGGCCGTATTCACGTCATACCCAAACTCGACGAGCACGTTGAAATTGGCTTCAACGAAATACTCGTGCTCGATGAAGTGCCAGTCCAACTTCCTCCCGTGGCCGGTGTGATCACATCGCATCCTTCGACGCCGCTTTCGCACATTAATCTGCTGGCAAAAGGTTGGGGTATCCCGAATGCTTATATCAAGAACGCGCAAACTTTGTTGAAGCAGTATGACGGTTGGTGGGTAGCTTTTGAGACCAGGCGCGACGGTTACACAATCAAGCGCGCTGATATCGATCAGTTGCGCGAGTATCAACGCCGGCTGGCGCAACGCCTGGACGTGATGAAGCCGCGGTTCAATCTCAACGAGACGCGGCTGCTCGGTCTGAGCCAGCAACGAGCGCAGTCGGCGATCGCTTACGGCGGCAAGTCGGCGAATTTGGGCGAAGTGATGCACGCGCATTTGCCTGGTCTTCTGGTTCCGAACGGCTTCACGATTCCTTTCTACTACTATGACCAATTCCTGGAAGCGAACAAGCTGGACGATGCAATCTATGCGATGCTTAATGACCAGAAGTTTGTACATGATCCGGCTTACCGGCGTGAGCAGCTCAATCGTTTGCGTGAACGGATCCAGCAGGGAAAATTTGATGAGGCGCTGCGCGCGGAGGTTCTGAGACGAGTCCATCGCGAGTTTCCCGGTAAAGGTTTGTTTGTCCGCAGTTCTTCCAATTCT
>DATBRN010000164.1:0-3516 GCA_036560225.1 Pyrinomonadaceae bacterium
GATCTCCACCACGTTCTTGGCTGTTCCCACTACCGGTGTTGCATCCAGACCAATATGAACAGCGCCCCGGACAAGCCCCTTTTTCCTTATTTCGTAGCCGGCAAACCCAATAATGAACACAGTGCCGATGAAAGGAACTGCCTTCAGCACCTTCTTTGTAACCGCCCAGCCAACTCTGCCTTTTACTGTCTTCGTCATAACTTTTCACTAACTCGATTTAGTCATCGCACCGCCTACGCGGCATTCAATGTTCCGCCTCTTAGAGTCTGTGCCAAACTTCCCGTCGACGTGTCGTGAGGTCAGTACCCACCTCGCGGTAGCGGTGGTCAGTCGGTAAATCTCCACTTTGCGTCAAGAACCCACCCGCTACCGCGAAGTGGTACTGACCTCATGACACGACGTTGAGTAGTGACCTCATGACACTGACCTTGAGTACTGACCGCATGACACCGACGCTATTCACCGACGCTCCGCGACGAGCCACTCAATAGAACTAGCCGAACTATCTTTGATGTTCGGTCGCCCCGCTTCAAAAGTATATGCTAGCATTCCCGCGCTTGCTAGCACGGGACAATTAAACTCAATGCGCGTCAAAATCTCCGTTCTAATTGCTGCTATTTGTGTTTCGGTTTTGTTCTTCTCCTGCAGTCGCAGCCAAAATCCGGGTTTCCGCAAACTTCTAATCTACACGCCACACGGCCAGGATCTGTTACGCGAATTCACCACGCGCTACAAGGCCATCGAACCCCAGGTGGACGTGCAGTTTCTCGATATGGGCTCGCGCGAGATTCTCGAACGCGTGCGCGCCGAGCGCAATCGTCCCCAGGCTGATCTGTGGTGGGGCGCTGCGCATACAACATTTCAGACAGCAGCCGATGAAAACCTGTTGGCTCCTTACCGGCCGACCTGGGCCGACAAGGTACCAGCCAACAGTCGCGACAATCAGGAGAGCTGGTACGGAACGTACCAAACACCGGAGGTGATCGTTTATAACAGCGATGCAGTCAAATCTAACGAGGCGCCGAAGGACTGGGACGATGTGCTCGATCCGAAGTGGCGCGATAAGGTTGTAATCAGAAACCCAAACCCGTCAGACTCGATGCGCGCGATCTTCGGCGCCATGATATGGCGCTTCTTCAAGGATACGGGATCACCGGACAAGGGTTATGATTGGCTGCGGCGACTGGATGCGAACGTTCATGAGTACACCGCTGACGGCACGCTGATGATGCAGAAACTTGTCCGTCGCGAAGGACTCATCAGCCTGTGGAACCTTCCGGACGTCTGGATATACAAGGAGCAGAAAGGCTTTCCGATCGGCTACACATTTCCAGCGAGCGGCACGCCGGTGATAACTGACGGCATTGCTATCGTGCGGGGCGCGCCAAATGAGGAAGAAGCGCGCAAGTTTTATGAATTCGTAACCACACCCGAAAGTCTCGTGCTTGCAGCGAAAAAATACTATCGCATTCCGATACGTAAGGACATTGATCGGACGCAACTACCGGCGTGGATGAACGAGCGCGTCAATGAGATGCCACTCGACTGGGACCTGCTGCGCAAGCAGAGCGGGGAGTGGTTGCGCTATTGGGATACCGAAATACGCGGACGAAACCAGAACCGGGAACGCTAGAAGCCGCGCTGCAAGAACCAAAAGCGCAGGGGTATTTGCAGATTAGGAAGGTGCAGGTTAGAAGGGTGGCTCAAGTCTAACCAATTTGCAGGTTGGGAAGGGTGGCTTGCCCCCGCCGGAGCGCCAATGGCGCGACTGGTTTTGAGTTACGAAACACGATTTCACTGGCTCGAAAAAAACTCTAAATTGAAAGCTGAAGGAGAGCCAGTCGCGCCGTTGGCGCTCCGGCGGGGGCAACCACCCTTCCCAACCTGCAAATTGGCTAGACTTGACCTCACCTCCTCAACGTGCGATCTACTACTACACGGCAACTAAAAACTGGATGTCACTGCTTTCTCTCAACAATCTTTCCAAGCGCTTTGATAAGACTGCAGCCGTGACTGACGTCTCACTCGAGGTCGAGCGGGGTGAGTTCTTTGGCTTGCTGGGTCCGTCCGGATGCGGCAAGACAACGACGCTCAGAATGATCGCCGGACTGGAACAGCCCGACTCTGGCTCGATCGAATTCGAGGGCGCGGACATTACAGGCCGGCCGGCCGAACGACGCGGCTTTGGCATGGTCTTTCAAAACTATGCGCTCTTCCCTCACCTGAATGTTTTTGAGAACGTCGCATTCGGTCTCCGCGCGCGCCACAAGCCAAATCCCGAGATAAAAGAACGCGTTAAAGCTGCGCTGGAACTTGTTCAGCTTCCGGGTTACGAGAAGCGGAGAGTAGATGAGCTCTCCGGTGGCCAACAACAGCGAGTGGCAATTGCCCGCGCGATTGCGATCGAACCGGCGCTGCTGCTTTTCGACGAACCACTTTCGAATCTTGACGTCGCGCTGCGCGAAGAAACTCGTGGTGAGTTGCGCGAGCTCGTCGGCCGTCTCGGATTGACAGCTGTTTACGTCACTCATGATCAGGAAGAAGCCTTCGCGCTTTGTGATCGCATTAGCGTCATGGTTGGTGGCCGCATCTTACAAACGGGCCGGCCGCGCGACTTGTATGAGCATCCCGCGCAACTTCCGGTGGGACGGTTCCTGGGGCGAAACAACCTGATCCGCGTTATGCGTCTGAGCTCGAGTAAGTCTGAGGTTGGCGAATTCAAGACACTTGACGGTGGTCACACGATTCGCCTTCCGGTTACTGATAAGAACCTGGTACCTCTTAATAAGCCATGTATTCTCGCGATTCGACCGGAACACGTTTTGATAAGAAATGAAGGGGATAAGCTTGAGAACGCATTGCCGGCAACTGTGCGTGAAATCAATTTTGCGGGTGCGACTTCGAGCATAAAACTCGATGCGAATGGCCTGGTCCTCGAAGCTTTGGCGCTAGACGCAAACAATGTCTCAGTTGGTGATCAACGAACGGTCGTCTTACCACCGGATCGAATTTCGCTGCTTAAAGAGTAATGGTCGAAGTAGCATGCCGTGCATGTAATATAACCCGGGTCTGCTTGTCCTGAATTCGAGAATATGGCTTTGAGGTCCGTTGGATTATGAATGCGGCTTTGCCGTCTGATGTGCGGAATGGCTCTGCCTTTCCGTCCGCTAGCCAAATTTCCATGGGGCTATGCCTCCAACCAGGGGCGCAGCCCCGATGAGAGAAGAGAGTTCATCGGTGGGGCGAAACGACCACCGCACATCAGGCGGCAAAGCGGCAAACGTTTCGGCGAGTCTGTTTTTCTCGATCGCTCCCAGTACTGTTTTCTTAGTCCTTCTCTGTGGCGCAGTCCTACTCTACGGAGTCATCTATCCTAATATTCACGTAGTAGTCGCTTCTCTTCAAAGAGATACTGGCTGGTCGTTCGCGAATTATCGTGAGGTTCTCTCGCAGAACATCGTTCTTGAATCAATCTTTGCGAGTGTCGGTGTCTCAGTCCTAACAGTCTTGTTCTGT
>DATBRN010000165.1:0-48583 GCA_036560225.1 Pyrinomonadaceae bacterium
AGTTGGTGGGCCGCTCATAGCACTTTTTCAAAAAGCTATTTTGGACAGGTCTGGGCTGTGCCTTACCGTTGCGTTTCTAAATTACCGGAGGCTACGCCTCGGCTGAGGCGCAGCCTCAAGGAATAATGAGCAATGTCGGAAAGGCAGAGCCTTTCCGCACTGTGCGGCGGCTGAACCGCGAAGTGCGTGTGTGTGGATAGTCCTCAACCTAATTCTGTAAGGGCGGCCACAGAGTCTGTCGCCCCTACTCGCAGCTCCAGTCACTTTTGAAGCGCCTGCAAATCAAACAAGGGGCCGCCACGGAGTGCCGCCCCTACAAAATTAGGACACTGCTGAATTGATTGCTCAGCTTGCCGATCGGGAGTAGGATCCGAAGCATGCGAATTGGCATTTTAATCTTCGCATTAGCCTGTATCGCCGGTTGCGATGCGTGCAGCCGCACGGGAACCAAACTCCTGGCATCTTCAAGCGTCACCTATGCAGGCGGAAGTTCCACAGCCAGCTCCAGCACGAGGCCGGCCGCCGACAAGGCACCGGAAAAAGTCGATTTTCAGACGCAGATTCGGCCCGTGCTCCAAGCCAAGTGTCAGCCCTGCCACTTCAGCGGCGGGCAAGTTTATCAACGAATGCCATTCGACCGCCCCGAGACAATTAAGACGCTCGGCACAAAGCTATTCACGCGTATCAGAGACGAGAACGAACGCCGCCTGATACGCAACTTCCTCGCCCAATAGTTAGGCATACTCCGACCGCCCGTAAAAAATCTACAGATATCGTTCGCGAAGGATTGCCAGGTGATGAGAGAGGTGGCCCGCAACGATGTAAGCAAGAGCGCGAACGGTAATCGAGTTATCGCTGGCGATGCCCTTGCGCAGCCAGGCATCGGCGGGAAGATTTCGGAAGAAGGCGATGGTTGACGAACGAACTGAGCGAAACTCGTCTACATGTCTCGCCCATGAAACCTTGTCGGATTCAGCAGCCTTAAAGCCAATTTCCTGATCGAAGCTCGGCAGTGGATCCTCAAAGCCACGCGCAAACCAGAGAGCGCGGTACATGAAAACCCGCTCGGTGTCGTTGACATGACCCAAGAGTTCACGCATCGACCACTTGCCGGGGGCGTAACGATGAAGGGATTGGTCGTCCGAAATCTCACACAGGAAATCAACAGTTTCCTCCAGCTGCGTCGCGAGCACCTCAACGATGTCATCGTTGGGTACGCGGTCGATGTATTTTGAGTAGTAGGAAGCAGCTTCGTTTGGTTGTGGTCGTTCTAACATGGGCTGAATAGTAATTGGAGCTTGGTAAATAGAAAAGTCGTGAAGAGGGTTTGCGCGTTAAACTACTTCTTCAGTGCTTTCGGCCTGAATCCGATCGGCTTCACTTTTGCAAGAGGTGGCGTTAAAAGTTGGCGAATTGCATCGAAGATTCCTCGAATCTGTCGATCATGATTGGCTACAAGATCGGCGTCCAGCATTACCCTATCACCACGAATTACATGTATCGCTTTCTCAATTCGCTCTCGCTGAACCTGGAGATCTGCACTCTGCATTCCCGCTCACATTTGTTGTTAATCCGTTAATAAACAGATTCATTCTGCACCTCAAACGGGTAAAGAGCGAGGTCCGACATGTGACCGTGTCCACAAGAGAATGCAAGAGACCAGGCATGGATCCAGGCTTTCAATTCCTCTCGGTAAATTCGGTCTAGTTGCAATTGCCGAATCGAGGCCTCAAAGTGCCTGGCTCGAACGATGTTCGGGATCTAAGTTAAAAGAGTTTTCCAGCACCGTGGCCAGCAACTTGCGAATTTCATCGGCGCCAGCCGCTAGCGGGCTGGCAATTCTGCCGCTGGTACTAACAACTACCGCAGTAGGTGTAACGTTTGCGCGATATTTCTCCGCGACCTCCCGCTTTTGTTGTAAGAGTAGTTGTCCCAGACCATTTCTGGCTACGTTTACAAAGTTCTGTTTGATAGTGCCAAAACTGAGCAAAGCGATCGTTAGTTGTTCGCTGTGGGAGTCCTGCCATTCTTTGATTTCTTTAAAAATCGCTACGCAGGGCCCACAATTTGGATTGGTGAAAACAAGCAAGACGGGCTTGCCGTAAGATAGTAGTTCTGCAAGCGAGATCTTTCCCCCAAAATACGCGGCCACTTCGAATGGTGGTGCGATCGAATCGAGTGGCAGGCCCTGCGGCGCGGTTGAAGGTTTCGCCGGCAAGCTTTTTCGCCGGCGCTGAAGATACACGAGAATGAGCAATACCACAACGATAACGCCAACCAGCAGGAGCCACTGGAAAGCGTTCAGCTGCGCCAGCAGGTTAAGAACATTTGCCCCAGGTTGCGTGCGTGTTTGCCAGAGCAAGGTGCCCGCGCCAAGCGCAAATACAAGATTGCGGGCGACGGTAGGCCAACCCAGCGGACGAGAGTAAAGCTGCCCGAAGCAATGACAATCATGCGTACGGCCGCGTGCCAGATTTACGCTAATGGCCAGAACAAAAAGGCCCAACAACAGCAAGGCGGCGAGGGCGCTGGCACCCGCTGTTCCGGCAAACAGCAATCCGGCAGCGATGGCGAGTTCCACAAGCGGCAAAACAATTGATAGTGCCGGAGCCAGCGATTCGGGTAAGCCGAAGTTTTTTAAGGCGTCGCGCGTGCCGCGCTGGTCGAGGAGTTTTGTTACCCCGGCGACGGCGAAGATAGCACTGAGCGAGAGACGAAGGAGAACAATAATCAGGGGCATTGAAAGTAAGTGGAAAACTGAAAGACTGGTAATAAAGGTTTAATAGTTTAGCCCAGGATGCGACCTAAGATTAAGCCGAGCGACTCTTGAATTCCCAAGCCCCCTTCTGATGGTCGGAGAGAACCGCTCAACCTTAAATGAATTTGCAGGTGAGGAAGGGCGGCTTGAGCCGGCCTTCCTAAGCTGCAAATTGGCGAGGCTTGAGAAGCCTTTCCCAACCTGTAGACTAGCGAAGCTTGAGCGCCCGGCTAGAATAGCGGAACTTGAGCTGCAGAATGACCGTTTCTTCTTAAGTAGGTTCAGTTTCCAGTTTTTGAGCGGAGGTCAAATGTATTGTTCAGCTTGTGGCACGCCTCTGGCGCCGGGTTTGAGTTATTGCAATCGCTGCGGCATGAATCTCAAGGCCCGTAGCGAGCAAAAACAGACCGGAGCAATTGCTGCTTTCCTAACCGCAATAACTCTGATTGGCACAATCGGCCTTGGCATCATGTTGGGAGGAGCGTTAACACTCACGAACGAAGCCCACCTGAAAGAAGAACTGGTCGGCTTTTTTATGGTCTTTACTTTTCTGATTGTCATCATCACAGAGATATTGTTGTTCAGACAATTGTCCCGCCTCACAGCGTCAAGCGAGAAAAAAGCGCTTGAGGCTCCGCAACAAGTGGCAATGCCGGCCGAGTTTCGCGCCCCGCAACCGCCCGCGCTGGCGGAATCCCTTCCCAGTGTCACTGAGAACACGACTCGAACATTGGAATACTCACGCAATGAACCTTCAAGATAAGAACCATCCGTCAAATGACGAGCGTCGAAAGGAACTAACGTGAAAAAACTTGTGCTACTAATCGCGCTGCTTTTGCTCGTGTCCGGCTGCCATGGATTTCATGAGGGAGTTCGAGGATCAGGAAACACTCAGAAGCAAAACCGTGATGTGGGTTCGTTTAATTCAATCTCGACAGAAGGAGCCTATGACATTGAAGTCGTCTGCCAAAAGTCGCCGAGCCTCGAGATCGAAGGCGATGATAATATTCTGCCGCTCATAACCACCGAGGTTTCCAACAACGTACTGCACATACGTAGTCTTCGCAATTTCTCAGTCTCCAAGCCTATCACTTTAAGAATCTCACTTCCGGATCTTGAGGGGATCTCTGCATCCGGAGCTGGAAGCATCGAAGTCTCCGGAATAAAGAACGACAAGTTTGTGATTGACTCGAGCGGTGCGCCGACAATGAGAGTTGCGGGGGAAACCAAAGTCTTGAACATTGATGCGACCGGCGCTGGAACTATCGACACTCATAAGCTGCGCGCCGCGGAGGTTGTCGTCGATTCGAAGGGAGTTTCGAAAGTTGAGGTCTATGCGGGGCAAAAACTCGATGTGACTGTCTCAGGGCCATCATATGTGATCTACGAAGGCGATCCTGTGGTGAACAAGACCATCAATGGACCAGGCAGCGTAGAGAAAAAAGAGTCGGGCGGAGCGTAAGAGCGGAATTCAATCCTGACCTGCCGCAGTCTTTATATACAAAGGCTGATAGGGGCAGCGAAGCGGGAGTTAGATTGAGGTTCATTCCTGCGGTATTATGCGTAACCGGCCGCCTTCGCTACGATCACTCTTTGACTCCTTGTCGTCAGATCAAACATACGCATCAACTTCTTTAGAGTGGTCGAGTGCATATTAGATTCGAACATGAGATATACTATCGCTGCATTAAACTCCTTGACGCTCGCTTAAGGTCCCAGAGGACTGCTCCTTGAGATATTTTTCAGTTGACATTCCACTCCTTACTGAATAACTATCTGCCATTATCGAAAGGAGCTTATTCCGCCAATGACCTATGTAGTTGTTGAGTTATGCGTTGACTGCAAATATACCGACTGTGCAGCAGTGTGCCCGGTCGAAGCATTTCACGAACTGCCTGACCGCCTCTACATTAACGCCGACACGTGCATCGATTGTGACGCGTGCGTCCCGGAGTGTCCTGTGGAAGCAATCTTCGCCGATAATAACGTACCCGAAAACTATGCTCACTGGACGCAGATCAATATCGACGAAGCCCCTAAATATCCTGTAATCAGCGCGAAGATTCCCGCCCTGCATGGCCCAAGTTGCACTGGACCAGAAGAGTAAGATTACAAATGTAGATTTCCCCTCACACCGCAGGCGCCCCAAAGGAGGAAGTATTGCCAACTCTTAGATGCGCGCACTGCGGCTTGGTAAACTTCGCCACCGCCACTCAATGCAAGCGTTGTCACACACCGTTTGTGCAAGACCTTTCTTCAGCTGAGGGCGCAAATGTACAGGGCATTGTTTTGGAAGATGGCTATGTGTTGCCGCCTCCTCCAGCGGCGGAAATGCTCGGTGTCTGGCGCGACAAGGCGAAGCTGGTAGTCAGTAAAGGCGCACCGCTCCCCGATCGTTGCGTTAAATGCAACGGGCCCGCGCCGGGTCCAAAACTCAAGAAAAAGTACACCTGGCACCATCCGATATTCTTTATTCTTATCTTCGCTGGTCTCCTGGTTTATTTCATCGTCGCGATGTTTGTCCGCAAAACGGCAACGGTTGAGCTCGGTCTTTGCGACGAGCACATGGCCAAGCACCATCGGAACATTTGGGTGACCTTGTTGCTAATCCTGCTCGGTGTTGGCGGCTTCATTCTGGCGCTGGTTGTTGGTGAAAACAGTTTTCTGCTTGTCGGAATATTGTTAATCCTTGCCGGAATAATCTATGGGGTCACGGTATTGAAAATAGTGACGCCCGTTAAGATCGACAAAGAGTTTGCCTGGTTGAAGGGCGTTGACAAGAATTATCTGGCCGGCTTGCCGCAGTGGCCAGGCGTCTAAACTGACTGCGCTGCCCGGGAGCTACACTTCAAGCGTGCTCTCGCGTAAAATCTCTCGAAATGAAATTCCCTCAACCACTCATGAAGCGGTGTTTTGTTTTGCTCGCGATTCTTGTTGTTGGTTCATTAACTTATTCCCAATCCGGGCGACGAGCTAGACAAACCAAAGCTCCGGAACCTCCTCCCGTAACCGAGGCGAATGAACAAAAGCCTGAGCCGTCACCGCAGGAAGATCCGCCTCAGGTAACTGCCGAGAAGAATCAAGACTATCGCTGCACGGACGATGGCAGCCTTGCACGAATCCTCGAAACAGATGCGATCGATGAGCCCGTTGTTTCGCCGAAAGACGTAGACGTACGCGCAGAGATAACTGCAAAGCCCAAGCCTTCATACACAAAGGAGGCTCGCCGCAACGGAGTGCAGGGATTCGTGACGCTGAAGGTTCTGCTTTCGTCCCACGCAAAGATAGCGCGTGTGAGAGTGATGAAGGGACTGCCCTTTGGTCTCTCTGCAAACGCCATTCGGGCGGCTTGCAAGATGGAATTTAAACCTGCAATGAAAAACGGCCAGCCGGTTGCACAGTGGCTCACCGCTGAGTATGCGTTTCGCCTGGCTGATTCCTCGATCTTCGGTCCGTGACGACGCGTTTTTCGGTGGCTCCGAGAGAGCCTGTCAATCCTGACATCTGAATCGAAAGTGCCACGCGGTAAAGCGCATTGACATCGACCAATCGGCGTTTGTAAAGTCTGCAACTGAAGCGTGCTGTCTCCTCGCATGTATCCGGGTAAGCACTCGGCTGCTTCCGCCCGATTAAGTCTTAATCTTTATCCAGCTAAAACTTCATGACAAAGCGACTTGCTCTCATTCTTGCCACGGTCTTTTGCCTTCTTTTGATGGTCTGCCAGCGCGCGCCTGTGTCTGCAAAAGACACCTGGGTCAGCGTGCGTTCGAAGAATTTCTTGTTGGTAGGTAATGCGAGCGAAAAGGCAATACGGCAGGTTGGCGTTCGACTCGAACAGTTTCGCGAAGTGTTTTCGCGCTTGTTTACTACCATGAAGGTCAACTCGCCGGTGCCGACCACTGTAGTGGTTTTCAAGAATGATGAGTCTTACAAGCCCTTCAAGCCCAATGCGTTCACCGCGGGATACTTTCAGCCGGGTCCTGACGTGAATTACATCACGCTCAAACTCGAAAGCGATTCGCGAAGCGAACAGGATCCCTACACAATAATCTTCCACGAGTACACGCATCTACTGGTAGAAAACACGAGCGGTAATGTGCCTACTTGGTTTAATGAAGGACTGGCTGAGTACTACAGCACCTTTAGTATCAGTGATGACCAGAAGGTCGTATTGGGCAAACCCATTGCAAGCCACGTTTATCTGCTGCGTGAGAATAAGATGTTGCCGCTGCGGATACTGTTTCAGGTGGATCAAAAATCTTCTTATTACAATGAGCGCGAGAAGCAAAGCATTTTTTACGCTGAGTCGTGGGCGTTGCTGCATTACCTGATGCTTGCCAACAACGGCCAAAGAATGACGCAGCTGAGCAAGTTTGTAGACTTGCTCGGGACGGGCGTGCCTATGGAGCAGGCATTTCAGCAGGCCTTTGCCACAACCTTTGAAAACATGGAGAAGGAACTGCGAGCCTACATTCGGCGCGATCGCTACCCGATCTTTACCGGTAGCTTCTCGAGCAAAGTCGGCTATGAAACCGCGATGCAATCGGCGCCGATTACAGAAGCTGAGATGCAGGCATACCTCGGCGATCTCTTACTTCACAGCCACCGCCAGGAGAGCGAAGTCTACCTGCAAAAAGCTTTGGCTCTCGATCCGAATCTGGCAATGGCCAATGCTTCTATGGGTCTGTTACGCGTCCGTCAGGGAAAATCTGACGAAGCGCGCAAGAGTCTGGAACGAGCGGTGGCCGCGAGTTCTCAAAACTATCTGATTCATTACTACTACGCCTATGCACTCAGCCGCGAAGGAAATCTTGATCTTCAAACGGTAAGGGGATTTTCGCCGGAGACGGCAGCAAAGATGCGATCAGAATTGAAACGGGCTATTGAACTCCGTCCGGATTTTCCCGAGTCTTATAGCCTTTTGGCGTTTGTGAATCTGGTTACCGACACTGAGCTTGACGAAAGTTTGGAAATGCTAAAACGCGCACTCGCCGCCTCACCCGGCAGAAACGATCTCGTTTTTATGATGGCCCAGCTCTACATGCGTAAAGAGGATTTCAAGACAGCTCGCCAGCTAATTGACAGGCTAATGGGAAACAACAACGACGCTGAAATACGCCGGCGGGCAGAGAGTTTGCTGACCCAGCTGGTCGCATTCGAGAAGGAGTTGGCCCGCGTCCAGGCCGTGAAAGACGAGCAAGCTGCAGATACACGCAACAATTCAACCCAGAGCGAGTCTTCGAAGTCCGATGCTGTCGAGAAGTATGATCCGGCTGCAGCGCTACGGGAATCACTAAGAAGACCGGCCGCAGGCGAGACGCAGGCTCAAGGTATGCTTGCACGGATCGACTGCGATGCAAGAGGCGGAATTACCTTCGTCGTCAGGATCAACGGGAGCCTTCTTAAACTCAAGACGGATAGTTTTGCGCATGTCGAACTTGTCACCTTCAGTGAAAACTCCGGCGGCGAGGTGACGTGCGGTCTGCGAAGGCCGGAAAACAATGTCGTTGTATGTTATGTGCCTTCGACTGCTGCTGGGTCAAGAAATGATGGTGTCATCAAGTCACTCGAGTTTGTCCCGCCCGACTTCAAGCTAAAGGCAACCCCTTAATCGTAGGGGCGGCACTCCGTGGCCGCCCCTTCGTTGGTTGCCACATCCTTCGAAAATAGCGGATACCCTAATGAGGGGCGGCCACGGAGTGCCGCCCCTACAATCGAGCTCAGCATTTCGAAACGCTTCGCAATCCGATTCGCCGACACCCTCCGTATATTCCACGAGTTCTCACAAATTAATTTCGGAAAGGAAAGGCTTTAAAACCAATGAAGAAAGTATGTCTTATGCTGCTGTTCGCAGTGGCAGCAATCACAATTGTAAACGGAAGTGCCTCGGCACAAATGATGGACAAAATGGATTCGGCTAATCCGATGGTAGGCGGTGCACCGATGCTTCGTTCGCGTGACATCGTCGACAACGCAGTCAATTCTGCCGACCACACAACGCTTGTGGCTGCGGTCAAAGCAGCGGGCTTAGTAGAAACTTTGAAGAGCAAGGGTCCCTTCACAGTGTTTGCGCCGACAAATCAAGCCTTTGACAAGCTGCCCGCGGGTACTGTTGAGAATCTGGTCAAGCCTGAAAACAAAGAGACGCTGACTAAGATTCTGACGTACCACGTATTGGCTGGCAGGTTTGATTCGCCGGCAATTGCCAAACAGATTCGCAAAGGTCACGGCTCGGCGAAATTCAAAACCGTCAGTGGCGGCACCTTGACCGCGTGGATGAGCGGCAATGATCTGATTCTTCGTGACGAGAAAGGCGGAACATCTCGGGTAACAATAGCGAATGTTTATCAATCGAACGGCGTGATCCATGTAGTTGATTCGGTATTGCTGCCAAATTAATAAATACGGTGCGCAGGTGGTAGGGGCGGACGTTCTGTCCGCCCTTTTTCTTTATAGCAAAGCAAGAAAACTCTCCGGCGGTTGACCATATCCTTCGTTCCGAGCATGATCAAAATACTCGCTCCGCTGCCGAAAGGAGTTTTGCTTGATTACCTGCCGCAAGATGACTGCCGCCGATGTTGCCGATGCCTTCGAGATGCTCAGGGTATTTCTAAGGGAGGACGAACACTACCTCGCCAGCAGCAAAGCTTATGGCGATCGAGGATTCCAGGGACTCAATGATGCGCTGGATCTGTTTCTCGAGCAGCCTGAACTCGGATTTGTTTGGATGGCTCATGATGATAACGGTGTTTGCGGAATTTGCGTGGTTTGCTACGCGATTTCTACCTCGATGGGCGCAGTGGTAGCGAAGCTCGATGACGTTTCAGTGAAAGCGGATCGCCGCGGTGGTGGCATAGGCACGGCCCTGCTGGAACAATTGAAAGAGCAATTGCGAAAAGAGGCAGTGACGCGAATTGATGTCGGCGTCCACCTTGAAAATCCCGACGCGCGCAGGTTTTATGAACGACTCGGCTTCGTGGCCTTGAACGAAGAACGAATGGCCTGTGTGATTGTTGAAGATTGGCAGTCAGAATCAGCCCGGGATTTTCGGGGAGGAACGCGGATCTGAAAATAGAAATCCATCGAGATCCAAGTTAAACAGGAAAGTCTTATTAAATACGCTATTTGAGTCTGTTCAGATCCGCTTTTTTCCGTGAATTCCGGCTATTTTGCCTGCGGTAATTTCGCAAGCTCCTCGAAGTATTTCGCAAAAGCCACCATCCCGCCCGCCGCTTGTTGCCAATCGAAGTTTTCATTTGGAGCATGATAGCCATGCTCGGGAAGTGAGAGACCGAGGAACAACACCGGACACTTCAAGATCTTCTCGATACTCGTCATCGCACCAATCGTTCCCCCGTCGCGCACGAACACTGCATCGCGATTAAATGCAAATTTGATTGCGCGCTTTAAAGTTTCCGGCAACGGGCCATCAAGCACGGTCCGAAAGGCCGGCGCAGCGGATTCGAAATGCACCTTAACGTCGGGGTTTAGTTCTTTTACCGCTGCCTTCAACTGCTGCTGGATCTTCTTCGTGTCCTGCTCGGGCACTAAGCGAAACGACGCTTTAACTTCAGCCCGCGGCGGCACAATCGACTTCACTCCCGGTCCCTGATATCCACCTACCACGCCATGAACTTCAAAGGTTGGCATACCCCAGATACGTTTCATCACTTCCAGTGGGTCCTCGCTGCGCATCAGTTTCAGGTGATGAGCCTTCTTGAACGCGCGGGTGGTAAAGCCGGAGTTGGCCCAATCGTTCAATTCCTTTTTTGATGGGGGGACTACGTCGTCGTAGAACCCCTTGATCTTAATTCTCCCCGTTCTCGGGTCATAGAGATCACAAACAACTCGCATCAGCTCAGCGATAGGATTGCGTGACGCGCCGCCGGTCTCTCCCGAGTGCGTATCAACCTCCGCGGTTTCCAGCGTCAACAGGAAGCCGAGCAAGCCCCGCAATCCGGCGGAGCTCGCAGGCCTGTTTCTTGACACCCAAACCGTGTCAGAAACCACCACTGAATCCGTGCGCAGATTGGACGCCGCTTTAGAAATAATGCTCTCGAAATTCGGCGAGCCGATCTCTTCTTCAAACTCCCAGAGGAAACGAATGTTGATCGGGACGCCTGCCTCCATCGCGGCCCGAGCTCCGTAGAGTGCGGCCAGCGCCGGACCCTTGTCGTCCGTCGTGCCGCGCCCAAAATAACTATCGCCCTTCGTGGTCATCACGAAAGGCTCCGTGTCCCAGGGCTCTGTTTCTTTTGACGCGGGTTGCACATCGATATGGTTATAGACCGTTACGGTCGGCACGTTCTTGCTTGAACCGAAAACTCCATGCACGAGTGGATTGCCCTTGCTCACCTGATAGACGTCTACCTGGCCGCCAAACTTCCGCAGCGTTTCCACGGTAAGGTCGAGACCGGCGCGAATGTCTTCGGCATGGGCGGGATCGCAGGAGACTGTCGGAGTTTCCACGAAACGCTTCAATAATGCTTCGTATTCGTCGCGGTGATTCTTGGCAAATGAGAAGAGGTGGTCGCGGTCAAGCGCGTTCGCCATTCAGGACGTCCTCCGATTCGGGTCTGTCACGGTGGCCTGAAGTTGGCTAGAAAACAGCACTACAACCACCGATGACTCAATTGTTAAAGGCAATGGGGCGGAAAGTGTAACACGTCAATAAGAGAGGGCAACGTTTTTCAACCGTTAACTCACTAACCCCGAAGATTGCGCAACCATTTTTTTGGTCGGAATCTAACCAGATTTTAATAACAGTCTTGCCAAAACCCGACTCAGGGACCTGATTGGCGTCCTGCCGGAGTCAGGTTTTTGCAATAATTTTCAGAAGTTTGCATAGAAACTACCCAATGCTTCTTTTCGTAAAATACTCACGGTTTACGTTCAGTTCGCTTGGGTCTTCGTGTTATTCTGGCAAAACGCCCTCGACTCGGGCGCTGAGCGCCAGGGTCGAACAGACGGTCAAGAACCAGGACTCTTAGGAGGCTTTGTGAGAACAAGATTTTACTCGGCGGCGGCCATATTATTCGTTTTGGCGCTTTCTTTCTCTGGAAACATCTATTCACAGCAGACAGGTTCCGCACGCCGGCAGCCTAACAATCCGCCCGAACCCTCCACTTCAGCCGCCACGAAGTCGGGAGCAAACTCGCGTATTACCAACGCAGTCGTAAAGAGTGACCTTTCGGAAGCCTTGTCGGTAATCCAGGACAATTACATCGATGGCAAAAAGCTGGATTACAACGCCATCTTTAAATCATCGATCAGCGGCATGCTGAACGTGCTCGATCCTCATTCAACCTACCTCGATGCGGCTGATTTTGCCGCCTTCAAGACGGAACAGCGATCGGAGTATTTCGGCATTGGTGCAACCATTGGCGACCTGCATCAGGGCGATCAGATCAATACATATATTCGTGCCACTTTCCAAAATGCCCCAGCTGCGCGTGCTGGTCTGCGATTTGGCGACAAGATTGTTGCGGTTGACGGCCAGTCAATGAAGGGCAAGACTTATTCTGAAGTGCGCAAGTTCTTGTTGGGACCGCTCGGCACCGTCGTTAAAGTCACTGTCGAACATGCGGCGACCGGACAAACTGAGACTGTCACAATAACTCGCGACGCCGTGCCTCTGCCGTCGATTCCGCAAGCCTACATGGTTCGCCCCGGAGTCGGCTACGTGGCGATGACTGGCGGCTTTAACACGACTACCGCTGATGAGTTTCAGGCTGCGCTTCAGGACCTTCATTCGAAGGGAATGAATATGCTGGTGCTGGATCTGCGCGGCAATCGTGGCGGCCTGTTGATCCAGGCAGTGCGAGTGGCCAACATGTTCCTACAGCGCGGTCAGTCGATCGTCAACCAAAAAGGAAGGATCCGGGGAAGCTCGGAAAACTTTGCCGCGCTCAATGACACTCCTGATCCGGTTCCCTTAGTTGTTCTGGTAAACGGAGAGACTGCCTCTGCGGCAGAAATCGTAGCAGGCGCCCTGCAGGATCACGATCGCGCGCTAATCGTGGGCGAGGGTACCTTCGGTAAGGGGCTGGTACAACTCCCCATTCAACTCGAATACGATTCAGCGCTCCTTTTGACTATTGCTAAATACTACACGCCGTCAGGCCGCCTGATTCAGCGCGACTATTCAAATGGCGGCTTCTACGACTATTACACGCGAGGTGGATTATCCGGTAATAAAGAAGCGCCTCTTCTGCCGGCCGGGCCGCAGAGTCATACTGATACTGGGCGTGCGGTCTATGGTGGCGGTGGAATTACGCCGGATGAGATTGTTAAGCCAAACAGGATTACTCTTGCTGAGAATAAACTCATCGATCCGATCTTCGCTTTTGCACTGGAACTAACTACCGGACGCGTAGCGGGTTTTGAAAACTACAAAATCCAAGGTGCGATCGAATATAACCACGATCTTCAGACAACAGACGTCCCTGTTACCGAAGCTCTATTCAAGGAACTGAAGCGTTTCGTTGCTGCTAAGCCAATTTTCAAAGTAACGCCGGAACAATTGGATCGCATGCGTCCATTCGTCGAGCGGCAGTTGCGGTACGACCTGGCGACGGCTAACTATGGATCAATGGCGGCGCTGCAGGTCTTCAATGAAAGCGATCCGCAAATCGCGCGGGCAGTTGATGCCATGCCGCGGGCACGCGAACTTGCTTTGGCGGCCAGACGCGCACGAGCACGATCCTGAATCGGGTCAAACCTCGATAATTGTAGGGGTGGCACTCCGTGGCCAGCCCTAGTTTCGTTCTATCATTCTTCAGGGAACTTGAGTCACTCCATACGGAGGGGCGGCCACAGAGTGCCGCCCCACATTATTTGCCTCATTGGCGATAATCGACGCACAACCTCTACAAGCTGCAGATTCATTCAATCATCAGAATTATCTTGCCAAAGCTCTCGTTCGATTCCATGTGAGCGTGAGCTTCGCGAATCTCTTCCATCTTATAGACTCGATCGACGATCGGTTTTACTGCTCCGTCTGCCAGGAGTGGCATCACCTGCTCGGTAAACAGCCTCATTGCGGTTGCCTTCTCTTCATTTGAGCGCGCGCGTAGGACTGTCCCGATAATGGTTAGTCGCTTTCGCATAATCATCGAGAAGTCGAGCATTGCCCGCGAGCCGGCGGTTGTTCCCACTAGAATCAACCTTCCCCTTGCAGCCAGTGCGTTGAGGTTGGCTTCAAGGTAGGTAGCGCCGACTAGATCGATGATCACGTTGATCCCACGTCCGCCGGTCCAATCCGCAACAGATTTAGCAATCACCTGCAGGTCGCCACTAACAACAATAGCTCCGCTCAATCCACATTCCCTGGCCCGCTCGAGTTTGTCCGCTGTTCGAGAAGTCCCAAAAGCTTTAGCGCCTGCCGCGCGTGCGAGTTGAATGGCTGCTGTGCCTACCCCTGATCCTGCCGCATGCACCAACATCGTTTCGCCCGAGCGGAGGCTTGCGCGCGTGAAGAGTGCATCATGAGCAGTGACGAAGACCTCAGGGACAGCCGCCGCATCCGACCATCCCAGGTTTGCGGGAATCTCTGCGAGATGATTTTCCGGGACAACAACATACTCCGCCTGGGCGCCGCCGGCAGTAATGCCGAAAACTCGTTGGCCGGGTTTCCACATCCGCACTGCCTCGCCCACTTCGTCAACCTCACCGGCAAACTCCAACCCGGGAATATCCTCCGGATAACCTGGAGGTGCCGGGTAGTGACCAAGGCGCTGGGCAACGTCCGCGCGATTCAGCCCGGCAGCACGGACGCGCACGCGCACGCGACCCGCAGTCGGTCTCGAGGGAGTATCGACTTCGCGAATATCAAGCCCCTCAATCCCTCCGTGCTTTGCAATTGTGACTGCTTTCATGCCAAGGATGGTAAAGACTAAACGGTCATCCGTAAATGCTGCATCGTAATTGGATTAATGGCAACGAGGAGATATTGTAGGGGTGGCACTCCGTGGCCACCCCTTGGTTGATGAATTCATGCTTCGAAGGTAAGTGACGTCGGCACGAGGGGCGGCCACGGAGTGCCCTCCCTACAATCTTAAAGATGAAGCGCAAGCCACTAATCATCATCAACAACGCCGCGGCGAAGTCAGGAAAGGCCTGGCCTGTTCTTCGGTCCAAGCTGTTAGCAGAAGGAGTGGAGTTTGATTTTTACGAGACCTCAAAAGCTGGTGACGCGACGATACGAACACGAGAAGCACTAGGTGCCGGAAACACGACCATCGCCGTGGTCGGCGGTGACGGTACTCTGAGCGAAGCCGCACAGGGTTTTTTTGAGTTCAGTAAACGATTGACGGATTTTCCTTCAGCGATTAACAACCAGGCGCAGCTGGCGATAATCCCAGCCGGTACTGGCGATGATTTCGCTCGCAGCCAGATGGGCCAGCGAGAGCCTTTGGAAAAGTGGATCGATATTTTTGTTTCCTATTGTCGTGAGGCCGACGATAGAAATACGCGTTTGGTGGATGTCCTCTACGGACTCTGCGACGGCTATAAGACGCCTTTTATTTGCCTGAATGCTTCTACCATGGGCATTGGCGGTGAGACTGCCGGTCGTGTCGCAGCACAGGGAAACTTCATGCGGAGGTTTTCTGGAGAAGCGAGGTTTGCGACAGCTGCAGTCGGGGCCCTGGCCGGCTGGCGCGAACGTCGCGTGCGGGTCTCAGTAGATGGTAGCGAGGTCATGGATGGACCTATGAATCTGGCCGCCGTTGCTAATGCGCTTTACGCAGGTGGTGGCATGATGCTTTCGCCGGACGCGAAAATCGATGACGGCAAGTTGGACGTCGTGACTGCCTCCGGATTGAGTCGCGCAAACGTGGTGCGTGAGCTGGCACGGATACACAAAGGCGGACACGTCGCCAACCCGAAGGTGAGGTTCTTTCAAGGTCAAGAAGTTAACATCGAGACTTTCTCTCCGGAAGACGCGATGCCGATTGAGGCGGATGGAAACGTGCGCGGCGTGACCCCGGTTGACTTTCGGGTGATGCCTAAGGCGCTTTGCTTTGTAGTTGGACCAAGATGAAAATGAGAGCTAACTCGGTCAAGGAGATTTCTCATTTTTCATTTCTCATTTTTCATTTCTCATTGCCAAAACCTGTTTGTTAGATACCGCCAAAGGAGAAACTCCGGACCAATGAAAAATGAAAAATGACAAATGAGATATGGAAAATGTTTTGTTTCTAGATCCCTGCGCTATCTCTTCTCCTCTATCTCGGCAATCTTTGCGAGTCGGCGAAGGTGGCGCTCCTCGCCGGTGAATCGAGCAGCTACAAATGCACGTACAATGTCGAGCGCTAGTTCTTCACCCGTAACACGCGCGCCCAAACAAAGCACGTTGCAGTCGTCATGTTCGCGTGATTGATGGGCGGAGTAAGTGTCACCGCAGAGCCCGGCGCGGATTCCGGTGAACTTATTCGCGGCAACCGCGGCGCCTACGCCGCTACCACAGATCAGAATTCCTATGTCGGCCTGATTGTCGCGAATGGCCTGACTAACCTTTATCGCATAATCGGGATAGTCGTCCGGCCGCGAACCGACGTGGGTGCCGAAATCGAGAATCTCATGTCCCGCGGCGTCGAGTTCCCTGATCACTCTTTCGTTGAGCGGATAACCGCCGTGATCAGCACCAATCGCAATTCGCATGGTTTAGAGCAGCGCCTTTGCATGCTTCAGAACGTTATCTGTGGTGAAACCCAGCTCACGCATTGCCACATTGCCGGGGGCTGAGCCGCCGAAGCGATTGAGACAGATGACATCGCCCTTCGGTCCCACGTAACGATCCCAACCCTGACGAACTCCTGCTTCAATTCCGAGCCGTGCACTAACATCCGGAGGAATAATTTCGTTTCGATAGTCTTGAGGCTGCTCCTCAAAAAGTTCCCAGCAAGGCAGGGAAACAACACGAGTCGGAGTACCGTCTTTCTGGAGTGTCTCACGAGCTTCAAGCGCGAGGGAGACTTCGGAACCGGTTGCGAGCAGTATTAGCTGTGGTGTCTCGGTGATCCGGTCGCTACCGCTCTCGCTTCTAACACTTTCAGCTTCCGCCAGAATGTAGCCACCGCGGCGCAAACCTTCGGCCGAGTTGAACCGGGTCCGATCGATTACAGGGACTTTTTGCCGCGTCAGCAAGATTGCGGTGGGCGCACGCCGCCGCAGGATAGCCAGGCGCCAGGCTTCACTTACCTCGGCCGGGTCAGCAGGACGAATCACGAACAAATGTGGAATCGCGCGCAACGCTGCCAGATGTTCTATCGGTTGATGAGTGGGCCCATCTTCACCCAGCCCGATTGAGTCGTGAGTGAAGACGTAAATCACCTGCACTTCGGAAAGAGCGGCGAGCCGAATAGCCGGGCGCATGTAATCCGAAAAAGTCAGAAACGTGCCGCCAAAAGGAATCAAGCCGCCATTCAAAGAGATTCCGGTAAGCGTCGAGCCCATGGCATGCTCACGCACTCCGAAGTGAATAATCCGTCCCTCGTACGAACCTGCCTCAAAATCGCCGCCGCCTTTGATGTCAGTATTGTTTGAGACACCAAGATCAGCCGAGCCGCCGATCAACATTGGTAGGTGCGGCGCCAGCGCATTGATGACTTCGCCGCTCGCGACTCGCGTCGCTACCGGCTTCGGATCCTCAAATTTCGGCAAGTTGGTTTCCCAATCCTCAGGCAGCTCACTTTTCATCATCGAGCGCCATTGTCGACCCAGCTCGGGATGTTGTTGTTCGTATTTCTCAACCAACGTATTCCAATCTGTCTCCTGCCGCCCTCCGCGATCTACTGCCTCGCGAAAATGCTTCAGCGCCTCGTCAGGAATGTAGAACTGCTTATCTTCGGGCCAACCGAGATGGCGCTTAGTTTCGCGCACTGCTTCTTCGCCCGGAGCATCGCTGTGGGCTTTGCGGGTTCCCGCGGTTGGCATGCCGTAGCCAATTATTGTTTTCACTGAGATCAATGACGGTTTGGCGCCCACCGACTGTGCTTCGCGAATAGCAGCATCAATCAAATCGAGGTTGTTACCATCTTCAACCGTTACCGTATGCCAGCCGTAAGCCTCAAAACGCTTGGGTACCTCTTCACTAAAGGCAAGCTTGGTGAACCCTTCTATGGTCACGTTGTTGTCATCGTAGAGATAGATCAGTTTGCCGAGTCGAAGATGACCGGCGAGCGATGCGGCTTCCGACGCTACGCCTTCCATCAGATCGCCATCGGAGACAATCGCATAGACATAATGATCGATCAGCGGAAAGCCCTCTTTGTTGAATTTCGCTCCAAGGTGTGCCCCGCCCATCGCCATGCCGACACCATTCGCGAAGCCCTGACCCAACGGCCCGGTAGTAATCTCAACTCCGGGCGCCAGGCCATACTCAGGGTGGCCCGGGGTCTTCGAGCCCCACTGGCGAAAATTTTTGAGCTCCTCAAGATCCAGATCGTAACCGGTGAGGTGAAGTAGAGAGTAGAGCAGCATCGAACCATGTCCGGCAGAAAGCAGGAAGCGATCGCGATTCTCCCATTTTGGGTTCCTTGGATTGTGACGTAGAAAACGCGTCCACAGGACATACGCCATCGGAGCCGCACCGAGTGGCAAACCAGGATGTCCTGATTCAGCTTTCTGCACGGCATCAAGCGTCAGTGTCCGAATTGTGTTAATGCAAAGTTGATCGAGTTCGGGGGTCGTTGTGCTGTTTTCCTGCTGCACTGGTGTGCTCATTTGACCTGTCCTATTTGGTTTTGAAATAACCCGTTCGTATCATTAGTTTTTCACGCTTGAGCCCGCACCTTGCTCAAGCGTCGTATCGGCGGAAGCTAAATTCTTCGATAATCGTATTTTGCCCGCCCGTACACTCGCAAGCAAGCCAAGCCGTTCCGAGTGATGCAGCTTGAGAAACTTAGCTGATAGAATGGCGGAGATGCAGGCAGAAACACTCAACTGTCCCAATTGCGGTGCCGGCACTTCGACCGACCAACCGCTCTGCCAGTTTTGCGGAACGCGGCTGGCGACCGTTGCCTGTCCGTCATGCTTCGCCATGATGTTCCTTGGCAGCAAGCATTGTCCGCGCTGTGGCGCCAGGGCGGCCGTTCCGGAGATCGGTGACATTAAGGATCGCAAATGCCCCCGCTGCCAAACTGCAATGTCGTCGGTGACAATCGGCTCAACCGTGGTGCTTGAATGTGAAAGCTGCCTGGGTCTATGGCTCGACGTATCTTCATTCGAGAAGATCTGTGCCGATCACGAACAGCAGTCCGCGGTCCTCGGAGCAGCTTCCCCCGCACCAACCCACGAAGTGCACGAAACCAACAAAGTGAAATACGTACGGTGTCCGCAGTGTTCGCAGATGATGAATCGAATAAATTTCGCGCGCTGCTCAGGCGTGATTGTGGATGTTTGCAAAGGGCATGGAACCTGGTTCGATCGCGACGAGCTGAGCAGAATTGTCGAGTTCATTCGCCAGGGCGGCTTGGAAGCTTCCCGGAACAAAGAGAAAGCCTTCCTTGAGGAAGAACGCCGCCGCCTCCGCGAGGAACAACTCACCGCGAATATTCACCACCCGATAGGGTTTGCAGTTGCGGATAGTGACGATGATCGACTCACAGGAATTGCTTCCGCGCGCAGTTTGCTGAAGTTTCTGTTTGATTAGCAATTACGACAGAGTCTTCTTTACCAAACCGATAAAGTTCGCGATGTCTTCCTCCGTCGTATCAAACGAAGTCATTAGCCTGATTTCGGAAATCTCCTCATTCCAAACGTAAAAGAAATACTTCTTCTGCAACAAGGGGACATACCGTTTCGGCACCAGTGCGAACACCCCATTTGCTTCGACCTTCTGAGTAAGCGCAACTTGCGGAATTGTGGCGAGCTCTTGCGCCAGGAGTTGGGCCATTCGATTCGCATGTAGCGCATTGTGGCGCCAGAGATCGTTAAGAAGCAACGCTTCAAACTGCGCTGAGATGAAGCGCATCTTTGAAGGAAGGTGTGTACCTTGTTTTCGAGTGTACTTGAAATCTTTTGCCAGCTCCTTGTTGAAGAAAACTACAGCCTCTCCATACATCATTCCATTCTTCGCGCCGCCAAAGGAAAGAATATCGACGCCGGCATTTCTGGTGATTTCCTTGAGCGTTACGTTGAGACTTGCCGCGGCATTCGCAATACGGGCGCCATCCACGTGAAGCAACATGCCATTATCGTGCGCAAAGCTCGAAAGATTTTTCAGTTCGCGTGGCGTGTAGACTGTTCCCATTTCCGTCGCCTGCGAAACTGAGATTACTCGGGGCTGAACGTGGTGCTCAAAGCCAACCTCGTGAAGCAGGGGTTTGATCTGATCGACCCTGATCTTCCCGTCTGGTGTCTTCAGGGACACAAGTTTGCAGCCAGTGAACTTCTCGGGCGCACCACATTCATCCACATTGATGTGTGCTGTCTCGGCGCAGATGATGGCGTGATGCGAAGCGGTAGCTGCTTTCAAGCCCAGGACGTTCGCGCCGGTACCGCCGAAAACGAAAAAGACTTCTGTCTCCTTCCCAAGGTGGTTCCGGAACAGTTTTATGGCTCGCGCCGTGTAGGGATCATCACCATAGGCAATCACGTGCCCATCGTTGGCGGCAGCAATAGCCTCCATGATCTTCGGATGAACACCGGCATTGTTATCGCTGGCAAAACTTCGACTTGGTTTACTTTTGGTGCTCACGATTGGCGGCGCTTCTCCTTTTTTCGGCCCATTTCTTCTTTGGTTGTTTTTTGCTTCCTTGGACCAACTGCTTTAAGAACGTAAGGCGAGCAGTCTAAAGCAGGCAATAGATGTCATTCAATGCGATGAAGCCAGCCACTACAGAACAGAGAGCGGTAGCGACCTGATGCTAGACTCAACCAACACCGACGGGGACAAAGAATCAGCGCAACACTGAACTGACCATGGACACAGGCTCTTCGACCTAGAGAGTGCCGCGCTTACAGAACAGGGAGCGGTAGCGACCTGATGCTACACTCAACCAACAGCGACGGGGACAGGGAATCAATTCTGTGCAATTGATCTTGTTCACCGACAGTCGCAACGTCGCACGAAGACTAGGTTCAGTTGAGTGTAGCATCAGGTTGCTACCGCTTCCTGTTCTGTAAGGGTAGCGCTACTTGAACCCACTTCGGCTACAGACTCAACCTACACCGAAACTGGGACAAAGAATCGATTGTGTGGGCAAATCGACTTTAATTCACCTACAAGCGTAATTTCGCACGAGGACGGTTCAGTTGAGTGTAGCATCAGGTCGCTACCGCTCCCTGTTCTGTAAGGGTAGCGCTGCCTGAACCCACTTCGGCTACAGACCCAACCAACACCGACGGGGACAGGGAATCAATTCTGTGCAATTGATCTTGTTCACCACAGTCGCAACGTCGCACAAAGATTGGGATCAATCGAGTGTAGCATCAGGTCGCTACTCCCTGTTCTGTAAGGGCTCCACGGAAATAGTTAAGGCCGGCGGAGTTGATTCCGCCGGCCTTCAAAGTTTTGGTGAAATGTACTCGTACTCAGTCTAGCTCTTCGCTTGCCTTCGCCGCCGCAACTTGGCCGCGATGCCTGTTAAGCCCGTTCCCAGCAACAACAACGTCGCCGGTTCGGGAACCGCCGTCTGCTGCGCACTGGTAATCTGCCCGGTCAGCGGTACGGTGCTGCCTGGATCGATCGAAACGTCGTTGACGCTGAAAGTGAAGGAGCCGAAACCGCAGGTGGTTTGCTGTCCAGGAATGCCGCCGGTCGGGTCGGGTTCACAGTTCGGGTCGTTGAAAGTAAACGTAAGCGGCGTGTTGTTGAAGTCAACGAAGACACCGCCGATGTTGTCGCTTCTGACTGTGCCGGTGATGGTGGCAACAAAAGTTGCCTGGTTCGCGCCCGCAATGCCCTGAGGAGCAGTGAAGGTGATCTGGAGCGTAAACGGCGAGTTGTAGGTTTGCGGTGCGGTACTAAGGCTTATCGAGCCCAGGTTATTGAAATTCGACCCGGGATTCGGCTGGGCGCCGATGCCCCGAAAGCCGTTCGCAGTAGTACCAGAGAAGGTTGAGTTGCTGAACACCAAGCCGCCGGTTGTTGCCGTGGCCCCTGGGGCACAGGCGACGCCGAAACAGCCGTTGGTGAAGCCGGCAATAAAGACTTCGTCGGCTCGAGCCGTGGAATGGCCCGCCGCAAATACGACCAGGGCCGTTAGGCTAAGAATGAGTTGCTTCGTTGTCAGCGGAATAAGTGATTTCACCATGGAATCTTCCTCGTTGCTTGTTTGCACAATGCACTGATTGAGGTTTTACAAAAACAAACCTCGGCTAAGAACTGAGTGTGCTTTTGGGCGCTGCCGGGGCATGGCAGCCTTTGGCCTTCAGTTCCACTGTCGCGTTCGCAACATGGATTTGGCACTGGATCGGACGCTTATCTAAGCTACAGTGGCAATGCTTTTCCATTTCCAGAGTTATTTCGAGGATTTTTAGAGACTTTCTACAGGGATACGCTCCGTTTAGATAGGACACTTGTGTCTCGCCGCGCGAGGCGGACAAGTACGCTTTCTAAAACGGGCGCTATTGTCCCGTGGGCAAGGAGGGAGGGTGGTGTCTTATTCTGGGTGGTGAAAGCGACGCGTTCCTTGTTCACTTCAAGTCACGGATAATCTCTCGCGCTGCATTAGCACCGGGTGCGCCGGTGACGCCACCTCCTGGATGCGCGCCCGCGCCGCAAAGATAAAGTCCCTTGATAGGGGTTCGATACTGCGCCCAGCCCAGGATCGGACGGAAGGTGAAAAACTGATCCAGCGACTGCTCGCCGTGATGAATATGGCCACCGCTCAATCCGTAAGTTTCTTCTAAATCAAGGGGAGTGATGACCTGCCGGGCTACGATGAGCTCCTTCAGGTTTGGCGCGTAAGTGGACAGAGTATCAACGACTGTATCGGCAAACTCCTCACGCCGCGAATTCCAGTCGCCGTTCTTCAGCGTGTAGGGCGCGTACTGCACATAAACCGACATCACATGCGCGCCGCTTGGTGCGAGACCGGGATCGGCCAAAGACGGTATTGTGATGTCCATGTAGGGGGCGGGTGAGTAGTTGCCATACTTCGCTGCATCGAAAGCACGCTCGAGATAGTCGATGTCCGGTCCAATGTGTATTCGGCCGGCAAGTTTGGACTCTGACCCTTCGACCTCTTGACTCTTTTGACTATTGCCACCATCGACATCGGTAAAGCGGGGCAATCTCGAGAGTGCCAGGTTGATTTTCGCAGACACCCCAATCGCTCGGAAGTTGCGGATCTTCATGTGGAAGTTTGGATCGAGATCTATTGGGTCGACCAGCTTGAGAAACGTGGTGCGCGGATCGGCACTAGAAACAATCGCACGAGCCGAGACTTCTTCCCCAGTCTTGAGGATGACTTTGGACGCTCTTTCTTCGTTCGTCTGGATTCTTTCAACCTCGGTGCCGGTTTTTACTTCGACTCCTACTTGAAGTGCGGCTTGGGCGAGTGCTTCAGTGAGTGCGCCCATGCCGCCTTTGACGAATGCAGACGGACTCAGAGCATGGCCGTCCATCGCTGCCTGCCAAAGTAAACCCGTACTTGTGCCAGCTGACCAGGGACCGGCAAACGCGCCAAAGACGCCGCGTGCGGCAACGGCTGCCCGCAGCATTTCAGTCTCAAACCATTCCGCCACCAAATCGGCGACAGCCATTGGCCCCCAACGCAGCAGGCGGTAAGCATCCTTCTTGCCAAGCTTGCGAAAAGATCTTCCGAGTTTGCCCAGGTTCCAGAGTTCGCCCGGCGAAGGATGTTCTATCGCCGGTGGCGTCATCGCTAACAAGGGCGCCAACATCTTGCCGATGCGCGAGAAACTGCGCACAAACTCCGGGTAACTCTTCGCGTCGTGTGCGGAGACTTTCTCTATCTCGCCGATGGTCCTGGAACCTTCGTTGTAGATGCAGATCGAGCGGCCTTCGGGTGAGAGCGCAAGAACACGTGCCGCTGGTCTAAGAATCTCTAGTCCGTGGTGCGCAAGGTCAAGGTCCTTTACGATATGCACGAGAAATGGCGCGGTGGAGTGGGCCAAGGTTGAACAATGAAAGCCGGGATGGATCTCTCCAGTGACCGCCGCGCCACCAACCACGTCACGTCGCTCAAGCAACAGCGTTTTCAATCCCGCCTTTGCGAGGTAACAAGCCGCCACCAGGCCGTTATGACCAGCGCCGATGATGATGATGTCGTACGGTGTCATTTCTGAGTAGGAGTAAACGAAACCTGATTCAGCCGCGGATTAACGCAGAGACATGCGGATCTGACTAAAACAAACTGTTGCTTGCATTGAAGAACACGTTACAGTGTTTATGTTAATTCAGATCCGCGTTCGTCTGCGTAAATCCGCGACTAACTACTTCTTGTCCTTCAGCATCTGTAACGCCGCATTCCGGCCAGGTGCACCCATAATCCCACCGCCCGGATGCGTTGCTGAGCCACACATGTAAAGATTGCGAATTGGTGTTCGGTATTGAGCCCAACCAGGCGCTGGGCGCAGAAAGAAAAGTTGTTCGAGCGTTAACTCACCCTGGAAAATGTTGCCTTCCGACAAACCAAATTCCCGTTCGAGATCCAGCGGCGTCAAGACCTGCCGGTGCAGAATTAGATCCTTGATGTTTGGCGCGTGTTCAGCAATGGTGTCAATCACCGTGTTGCCAAATTCTTCACGCTTCTCGTCCCACGTTCCTTCTTTCAAGTTGTAAGGGGCGTACTGCACAAAACACGACATCACGTGTTTGCCTGGCGGCGCCACGGAAGGATCGGTCAAACTGGGAATGACAATGTCAATATACGGGCGGCGCGAGAACCGACCATACTTGGCTTCATCATAAGCTCGTTCCATGTAATCAACGCTCGGCGATATGGAGATCGCGCCACGCAAGTGTGGGCCGGCGCCGGGCAGGCATTTGAGGTTTGGCAAACCTTCCAGCGCGAGATTTACCTTGCCAGACGAGCCGCGATACTTGTAGCGCTTCAGATCATCAGTGAAACCTTCGGGCAGATGTTCTTCACCAACCATCTTCATGAAAGTCAGACGAGGATCGACACTGGAAGAAATCACATTGGCATAGATCTCATCGCCATTCTGTAGCGCAACTCCTTTCGCCTGTCCGTTCTTGAGAATGATCTTCTCAATTGGCGCTTCGGTGCGGATTTCAGCTCCTGCCTCGCGCGCGGCGTCAGCTATCGCATTTGAAATTGCGCCGGTGCCGCCACGTGACAAGCCCCACGAGCGGAACGCACCATCAATTTCGCCCATGTAGTGATGCAGCAGGACGTAAGCCGTGCCCGGTGAACGTACGCCCAGGAACGTGCCAATAATCCCAGACGCAGACATCGTGGCTTTGAGTACGTCAGTCTCGAACCACTGATCGAGAAAGTCGACCGCGCTCATCGTCATCAGCTGTACCTGGTTGTATTTATCTTCCTCAGGAAGTTTCTGAAATCTACGGCCGAGGAAAAGCAGATCTTTCAAGCCTTTCGGATTGAGTGATGTCGGATCCGGAGGCGTCATGCTCATAATTGGCTTCACGAAGTGGGCCATCTCGAGCATTGCTTTGCCGTATTCATCGTAAGCCTCGGCGTCAAGTTTCGAATGGCGCGCAAGCTCGCGGCGGGTCCTTGCATGATCGTTCACGCGCCAGAGGTAATCGCCGTTCGGCATGGGCGTGAACGTACCGTCCAGCGGAAGGATCTCCAATCCGTGTCGCGGCAAATCAAGCTCGCGAATTATCTCCGGACGTAACAGCGAAACAACGTAGGAACAAACTGAAAACTTGAAACCCGGAAATACTTCTTCAGTAACAGCGGCACCACCGAGCACATGACGCCGCTCGAGCACAAGCACCTTCCTGCCCGCGCGTGCAAGATATGCGGCATTGACCAGACCGTTGTGCCCACCGCCAATGACGATGACGTCGTATTGCGTTGATTTCTGGGTGTTCTTCATAGACCGAGCCAGAAACGAACTCGGTCCGCGACAGTTGTGAGCTGTTCAGCAGAAAGTAAGCCGAGCCTTCTAATCAATTTAGCGTGAGGGATCGTAACCAAATTCTGGGAGTCAAACACTCCTTCGCGAAGAAACTGACTCTTTATTGAAACCTCAAATCTCGACCCCCGAGAGCTGGTGGTGTTTGGGACCAGGGTGCATAGAGCTCGATCTTGATCCAAGGCGGGAATGCTTATGATTAGACAGGGTCTAACCTTTGCGGTATAACCGAGGTCAACTAACCAAACATCACCCCGCTTGGGATTGGCCATCTTCCGACTCTCTCCTGTCGAGCTCCAGAAAGATCTGTTCGGCATTCAAGGCAAGTTCCTCGTCGGTCAGCGGTGCGGACTTCAACTCCAACGAACGACGCAGAATCTCCATGGCTACTTTATGCTTCTCAAGCTCCGGCAAGAGGTCAAACGATTTTAGAAGTTCTTCCCCTGTTGTGCTCACATTCCAACCTCCGAAATAGCTTATTCTACGCCCGACGCTTTACGTTTTTCAAAACGAGACTTGAGAAGTTCCTTCTGCCCGCATGCAAGAGAGTCAGCATAGCCAAGAAGACTTCCAGAACGGAGTGGTCGGCCCCCGAATCTCTTGCGTGAAAAACTGCTGGCTTTCCCTTAAACGATTACTTCGATATCGTGTAAGAACCAACGCCGTCGCGTAATTCTCGCGTCTACAGCCTTAACTTTGCTTGCTGGGAATTTGCGAGCATACTTATAATCGCTCGCCCGTCCAAACATGCCTTGAGGTGTCCATGCCCGTCGGAACTGCTTTCCACGAAAGAACTTTTCCACTCTGCGAGAGCTTGAACTATCGCGAGTGGTCGGGCTACTACGCGGTCAGCTCCTACGAACCTCACCATGAACATGAGTACAACGCGATCCGTAACGCAGCGGCGCTGATCGACATCTCGCCACTATTCAAATATCGGGTCACTGGCAAAGACGCCACACGCCTGGTTGATCGCATTATCACGCGCGACATGCGCAAGGTTTCCGTGGGCCAGGTTATCTATACGCCCTGGTGCGACGAGCACGGCAAGGTAATTGACGACGGCACGGTTTCGCGACTCGAAGAGAACACTTATCGCTGGACTGCTGCCGATCCGAGCTTGCGCTGGTTCACTCAAAACGCGGCCGGAATGGAAGTGCAGATTGAGGATATCTCAGAGAGTGTCGCCGCGCTTGCATTGCAGGGTCCAACATCTGGTCGTCTGCTGAAAAGCCTGGTCACGAATGCGGACATCGAAAATCTCAAGTACTTCCGTGTTACCAGAGGAACGATTGCGGGCGTTCCGGTCGAGATCTCGCGCACCGGTTACACCGGAGATCTCGGTTACGAAATCTGGATCGCAGCCGACGAGGCGCTGAAGGTTTGGGATGCCTTGATTGAGACGGGCCGGGCCTTCGACATTCATCCTGCGGGCATGCTGGCGCTCGACGTCGCTCGCATCGAAGCAGGATTGTTGTTGATCGATATAGATTTTAACAGCAGCAAGAAGTCGCTCATTGAAGAACAAAAGTACTCGCCTTTCGAGATGGGACTCGGGCGGCTGGTCCACGCGACCAAGAATCGTTTCATCGGCCAGGCGGCTTTGATAGCGGAGCAGAAAGCGGGCAATGCAAAGGAGATTGTTGGTCTTGAAATCGACTGGCCTGAAGTTGAAAGTCTTTACGAGGAGGTGGGTTTGCCGCCGGCAGTTTCTCCTATTGCGTCCCGTGTTGCCGTCCCAGTGTTCAAGGATGGGTCGCAACTCGGCAAGGCAACTTCGAGCACCTGGTCGCCAACTCTGAAGAAGATGATCGCACTGGCGACTGTTAAACGGGGCTATACCGCACCAGGAACTAAACTTCAGTTTGAAGTCACTGTTGAGGCGAAGCGTCATCGCGTACTGGCAACGGTAGTGAAGACACCTTTCTTCAATCCGAAGCGCAAGACTGCGACGCCGGTTGTATAGAGTCTTCAGCCTTATCAAGTTCCTCAAGTCTGAAGTTCCTTTCAAGTTGCAAAACTTGAGTCATTTCAGTGGAACATGAAGGATTCTCTAACCAGCATCATCGACAGTTACAATCCAACCGCAGCGCTTGCACAAGCCTCGACGATTCCTGCGCCGTGGTATACGGATGAACGCGTTTTTGATCTGGAGATGCAAACCGTCTTCGCGCGTTCGTGGCAGATGGTCTGCCGGCTCGATCAGGTAAGCAAACCCGGCCAGTACGTCACCAGCGAATTGGCCGGGGAACCAATCGTCATGGTGCGTGGTGATGACAATCTGCTGCGAGCTTTCTTCAACGTTTGCCGTCATCATGCTGCTGCCGTAATGACCAAGCCGGAGGGAACTGCGAGTCAACTGCGCTGCCCCTATCATGGCTGGACCTACTCACTCGCAGGCGAACTCAAAGGCACGCCCGACTTTGCCGGTGTGTGCGATTTCGATCGCTCGGCGAACAGTCTTGTTCCAGTTGAGATGGATGTTTGGGAGCAATGGGTATTCGTCCGCATTGAGGGCAATGACACTCTGGAGAGTTTTCTCGGAGTCAATCTCATCGAACAAACGCGGCCGCTGGAGCTGGCGGGACTTCATTGGATGGAGCGGCGTCATTACGCGTTCGACTGTAACTGGAAAGTCTTCGTCGATAACTACCTCGACGGCGGCTACCACGTGCCGCACCTTCATAAGGGACTCGATAGCGTTCTCGACTATAGCAAATACATGATCGAAAACGGCGAGCACTTCTGTTTGCAGTGGAGTCCAATAGTAAACGAAGGTGCGGAAGAGCAGACCGGCGCTGTACGTAAAGGCGATCGTGCCCTTTATTACTGGATTTATCCGAACTTCATGATCAACTGGTACCAGGGCGCGATGGATACAAACCTGGTGATACCTCGCGGTGTTGACAAGACAGAAGTGATTTTTGATTTTTACTTCCCTGACGTCTCCGCGGCCGCGTGCGAGAGCAACCGGCTGAGCATTGAGGTGGGCCAGCGTATTCAGGATGAGGACGTTGCTATCTGCAAGTCAGTGCAGCGCGGACTAACCTCGCGCGCTTATAATGCAGGCCGGCTTTCAGTGCGCCGTGAAGCTGGTGAGCATTTGTTTCATCGCTTGCTTCATGGCGACCTGAAAACTGCTGTGGGTAACGATCCGGGTTGAGAGCCAGGCAAGCACGGCGTTTAACCCGATTTCAAGACCTCACAGGCACTCAAGCCTCTTGCGTCTGCCGGGGAGAATCTACTACTCTCGCCAGGTGTTCCCGGTATCAGCCGCGGCTGCTTGATTCTTCCTACGAAGCTTAGCTGGCTTTTTCTCAGCCAAATGTGCCACGGCCCGGCATAGCCTCAACAAGAAGCACTCTCATGTCAGCTAAAAACATCTTCATCTGTTACCGGCGTGACGACGCGGAAGGCTACGCTGGGCGACTATATGATCGTCTCAATTCACGCTTCCCCAGGCGCGTTTTCATGGACGTCACTGGTATCAGCCCGGGCGCTGATTTTTCAAGAGTAATCCAGGATACGGTAGGAACTTGTCACGTCTTACTTGCCATCATCGGCAAACAATGGACGACTATTACAGACACTTCCAACCGTCGCCGGCTGGATCTGCCTGATGACTATGTGCGCCACGAGATCGCTACCGCTCTAAGCAGAAATATTACTGTCATTCCAATACTAGTACGCGGCGCCCAGATGCCGTCGCGTGAAGAACTCCCTCTGGATCTTGCGGCGTTATCCACGCGCAATGCATTGGAAATAGGCGATGGCGATTTCGATCACGATGTCCACCGACTTATTGAGGTTTTGGAAACCGTTTGTGGTGAAGCGAGGCCGGCGGCCAATGTTCCAACTTCGTCGAGCCGAAGCAACTGCCTCATATTTGCTTTGATTGGCATATTAGTAGCGGGTGGACTCGCCGTTGTTGTGCTCGTGCTGGTGCTTCTGGCTGCTTCAACTCAGAATAGTAATGACAACGCCGTCCAAAGCTCCTCTAACCCGCAGGCATACCAATCTCCTGCGGCCGCACGACAGGATACGCCGGCCGAAAGTTCAGTAGCTCAGGACGAAACCGACGGAGTGAGTTTTAGTCCTGTGGGTCGTTGGCTGGTTACCTATGAGATCAATGGCATCAGACTTCAGAATAACCTTGTACTCCACGAAAACAAGACTTATCAGTCCGATGAAGAAACCGGGGAATGGGCATATTCTCCTGCGGAAAGAAAGCTGAGTCTTGCCGGTTCTCTTGAAATCGTCATCGAACGCCGGGACGGAGACTCGTTTGTTGGACACGGGCGACTCGGCTACGATACGTTTCCTATCCGGCTCACTCCAAACTGAGCCCTGGCCGTCATTGCGTTCTTGCAGTTCAAACCCAATATGAGACTGCTTTACGCAGACTCGAGCGCGCTGGAGGCACTATCTCTTTCGAGAACCCTCTCGGGAACGCCAAAAATGTGAACAAAGCAGGCCGCTTGCTGCGTGTGCTTGGCGTCGGCTTTGGACTCGCTGTAATCATCGGCAACACAATCGGCGCCGGGATCTTTCGAGCACCAGGCACCATTGCCCTGCAGTTGCCGCATCCCTGGCTTTTTCTCGGTGTGTGGATCCTTGGCGGTCTCTACGCGCTGTTCGGCGCAATCTCCTTAGCTGAACTCGGCGCAATGATTCCGCGCTCAGGCGGCCAATATGTGTTCGCGCGCTACGCGCTGGGCGAATACGCTGGGTTTATAGTTGGCTGGAGCGATTGGCTTTCAACGTGTGGTTCGGCCGCGGCCGTGTCTGTGGTCATTGGTGAATTTGCAGGGGCACTATTTCCCCCATTGCAAGGGAAGGCTGCAGTCATCGCAACCGCAGTAGCCATCGTCTTCGCTGCCCTGCAATGGCACGGAATCATCTGGGGCAGTGCCGTTCAGAACTTCACCAGCTTGCTTAAGGCGCTCGCATTCCTGACGCTGATTGCTGCTGCCTTCGTCTTCGGAGGACAAGGTTCATTCACCACGCCGGCAGCGCAGCCGGTACCCGCCGGTTTCGCGCTATTTGCTGCCCTAGTACTGGCGTTGCAATCTGTTATTTACACCTACGACGGCTGGAACGGTGTAGTGTATTTTTCGGAAGAGGTTACTCATCCCGGTCGCGACGTTCCGCGCTCGATGATTGGCGGCGTGCTATTGATTATCGTTATTTATCTGCTCGTCAATCTGGCCCTTCTTTACGTACTTCCGATTTCCGCTATAGCCGGCCAGGATTTTGCTGCGGGCGCAGCCGCGCAGGTGATCTTCGGGCGGCATGGCGATACCGTTTTTCGGTCCCTCACGATAATTTCAATGCTTAGCGCGATCAATGCTTATCACCTGATGTCAACGCGTGTGTTGTTTGCAATCAGCCGCGATGGTCTTTTTGCGAAGCAAGCGGCCGCGGTTAACACAGGGGGAACTCCGTCCGTTGCTTTGCTGATGAGTGTGGCCGTGGCAGTCCTCTTTATTGTTTTTGGAGAAACGTTTGAGAAGATCATTTCGGCATTATCCTTTTTCTTCGTAGCAAACTACACGCTCTCCTTCATTTCGATTTTTGTCCTTCGCAGGCGCGAACCGGAAAAGCAACGACCCTATCGCGCCTGGGGCTATCCTTGGACCACCGCCTTGGCGTTAATCGGTTCCGTTCTATTTTTGGTCGGCGCAATCGCAGCCGATCTGGCCGGCGGCACGCGGTATAGCCTCTACGCACTAGGGTTGCTGGCCGTCAGCTATCCTTTGTTTCGTTTGCTGAAACTGACTGGCACTGTTTCCAGCAATTGACTTCAGATCAGAATTCACTTAGAAACTTTCGGATGATATAGAACCTATCTTGTAAGGGAGACTATATGAAGCGAGTCTTTAAAATCGTCTTCGTACTCATTACGCTCAGTATTTCCGCTCTGGGCCACCCGATGCGAGCTGGCTATGCAGCAACCGCGGCCGACCTCCAGCAGGACGACGAGGCCGCTCGCAATCGAACCAGAGAGCAGTTAGCGAAATTGCTGGAGAAGGTGGGTCCAACAATAAACGTCACTTTCAACCAAAGCCAAAAACAGCCGTACAACTATGTCGGGTCTCTGAAAACGGGGCTGGTTAATGCGGAGAGTTTTGAAATCGTCATCAGTGTCACTCCAAAAGAAACGATCGGATTTCGCATCTATCCGCATTACAAGAACGGCTACATCAATGTAGACAAGGCAAACAATCGCGCCGCACTCATGCGCCTGTTGCTACGCCTAAGCGACCGTGCCTTTCTTTTTTGGGGAGCGGACGAAGCCGGCGATATTTTCACCGGCTATACTTTCACGCTGGAATCCGGTTTTCCGGAAGAAGCGATCAAGGTTGTGCTACGCAGTATCGTCAATAGTGACAAGTTTGTGGGCGAGATGCGGCCGATACTCGACGGTCCAGTCCAACGGTGAAACGAAGCTAGGACTATCCGAACTAAGTGTCGTTTGTTGAAATGGAGGCGTCACGCCTCTTAAGGCATTGACACTCCGGGTAGGTTCTCTTGTAACAAGGGCGCTACCGCCACGCGATTTCGTCCTTCATTCTTGGCGACGTAAAGTGCCCGATCGCTCGCCGCGTACAGCGCCCGCTCTGAAGTCGCATGGGTAGGGCAACAGGCAACGCCAATACTGACCGTAATGTTTCCGACCCCTTCAATGGGCTGCTCAGCCAGGATGGCAAGTAGTCGTTTTGCGGCGGCCTCTGCTTTCACGTCGTCGATGCCTGCAAGTAACAAAGCAAACTCTTCGCCGCCCACCCGCGCCGCGGTGTCATTGTTGCGAGAGACTTCAGACAGCGTGCTCGCGATGCGGCGGATGACGGCGTCACCGGCCGGATGACCATAGTTGTCGTTAATTGCCTTCATATAATCGATGTCTAACATCAGCAGAGAGCACGGCGCTCCGTAGCGACGCCATCGTTCAACCTCGCGATCCAGTGCCGCACGGAAGCGTCGACGATTTGAAAGTCCAGTTAGGTGATCGATATCGCCCTCGGCACGAAGTCGGTCCATTGTCTGCCGAATTGTGACCAACTGCTGGGCACGTAGAGCGAGTAGTTCTGTCTCTTCCGGAATCTGAAAGTAATCAAACGCTCCGGCTAAAAGGGCGGCTTGTCTTTGCGCCACTGTAGATGTTTCGGCTCCAACTAAAATCAGAGGCAAACCATCCTGCGTGTGTCGCAGCATTCGCGCGAGGTCGTCGGTCGAGAGTCCCTTAATTCCGGTGCGGGCGATAACGAGATGCGGCCGAGATCGTCGCAGCGAAATCAGGGCCGCGACGCCCGCGCTTACATCCACGACGTTGAGCCCGACCGATTCTAAGGTCGCTCGATAAGGCACCTCGGACTCGTCAGTTATAAGCAGGACACGGCCCTGGTCGCGCGAGGGTTTCTCAACAGATTTTGCTGTCTGGGCTTTAGCTTTCAAATGAACCTCATTTGCTGGCGGGGAGACGTTGTCGCAAAAGAATGCGGGGAGCGAGTCTGATTCTTACCAGCGACATCGTCCGGGGGCATACCAATATATCCCGCGATTGGTAAGGATAGTCAAATGTCTAAGCGCGCCTTGATTTTAGGAGCGGCGCTGGCGGACGCCCCTTTCTCCTACAGTCTTTTTGATCTTTCCAAGCTGAGTGAGCCGAAAAGGGGCAGCCACCGAGGTGCCGCCCCCTACAGTTACGGGTTATCTTTCAAAAACCTTATTTGATATTTTAGCGTTTGAACATTGAAACATCAGGCCGCGTATAACCCTAAGGCAAATGGCCATCTCCGAAGCGACACTGCAAACCAGCATCAAACAATCGCGCGAATCTCTGGATGCGTGGGTGCGCGAGGTTATTCAATGGCACTTCGATCCCACTACCGGTTGTCCTTTCTGGTTGGACTACGCCAATAAACTCGGCTGGGATCCCCGCCTGAGAATTCAAACCTACGAGGATCTTTCCCTGTTAGGCCCTTTCCAGGACGAATGGTTGCGCGGCGGCCCGGTCCGTCGTTGGGTGCCGAAAGGTTATGCAAATCGACCGGTTTATACTTTCGAGACCGGCGGCAGCACCGGCGTTCCAAAATCTCGGATCAATATTGAGGATTTTCGTCTCGACTACGAAGCTTTCAGTGAGACCTTACCCGAAGAGTTTTTCCCCCATAGTTCCGATTGGTTGATGTTGGGACCAACGGGCCCGCGCCGTTTACGACTTGCTGTTGAGCATCTGGCCCAGTATCGCCAGGGAATTTGCTTCATGGTCGATCTCGATCCGCGGTGGGTGATCAAGCTTCTGAAGATGGGGCAGGCAAAGATGGCCGAACAATACAAGCAACACGTGGTTGAGCAGGGACTGACGCTCCTGCGTGCTCACGAGAACATTCGTTGCCTGTTCACGACACCGAAGCTTTTAGAAGCACTGTGCGAGAGGGTATCGCTTCGGAAATTGGGCATCACTGGGGTTTTCTGTGGCGGTACGGAAATGACGCCACAGTTTTATCGCTTTGCAGTCGAAGAATTGCTCGAAGGAGCTTATTTTGCGCCGACCTATGGCAACACTCTAATGGGACTGGCAGTACACAAACCACGTGAACCCGAGGACAATTTCGCGGTCATTTATTATCCCCCGCTGCCGCGGGCAATGATTGAAATAGTTGATCCTGACAATCCAGATCGGGTGGTGGATTATGGGTCAACTGGTCGTGTGCGCCTTACAACCTTGACTAAGGAATTTTTCATGCCGCGTTTTCTCGAGCGCGATGAGGCTGAAAGAGAACCGCCGTGCGAGCGGTATCCATGGGACGGCGTGCGCAATGTGCGGCCCTTCTCGAGATTGCAATCCACGGTCGTCGAAGGAGTCTACTGAGGAATTTCGGATTGCGGATTTCGGATTTCGAATTTATTCGCTAATTGGCATTAGCAGTTACACGCTTAGAAGCCGGCCCGAAATCCGGATGATCAATCTTGAATCGTGACTCGACAGGCTGAATCGTGACTCGACAGGGTGGATCGTGACTCGACAGGGTGAATCGTGACTCGACCGGGTGGATCGTGCCGGGTGGGGAACACGAAATTCGAAATCCGCAATCCGAAATCCGAAATTTGCTTATGGTACATATTCCAATACTTCGGCACGGCGAGCCTTATAAGAGTTTGGACGTCGTTCGCGTGCCGCATCATCAAACACGCGAGCCGTTCGCCGAGATCAGTCAAGCTAACAGCGGGCTGATTAGACGCGACCTTCGCGATCAGCAAGCGGTTAGGAAGAAGCTTGCCGCATTTTCGACTTCTGAGTTGATCGAGATTTGTGCGCAGGCGGCGGATCACTTTCTCAACGCCACCCTGTCACTCGGCGACGAAACCCAGACCCCTCAGGATTATGTGCATCAGGTTTCAGCCACGACGGGAATGCCCCATGTGATGGCGCGGAAGAATATGGGAAAGATTCACGGCGCGTTGGCGCAGGCGGGCAATGTGCTCAACGGCCTAACTAGAAACGTTGATTGGCAAGTGCTGGATCGCGGGTTCGGTGAGATTAATGGACAGACGTTGAGTTTCTATCCTCGCACTGATTCCCTGGGCATAGTCTTGCCAAGCAATTCACCGGGAGTACATACGGTCTGGCTTCCGGCGGTGCCTTTGAAGATTCCCCTGGTCCTCAAACCCGGTAGCGCCGAGCCCTGGACCCCTTACCGAATCATCCAGGCTTTCATTAAGGCCGGCGCACCGGCGGAAGCATTCAGCTTCTATCCAACTGATCACGCTGGCGCTGGTGAGATCTTAAGAAACTGCGGGCGAGGAATGATCTTCGGCGATACAACTTCCACCGGCGTGTGGAGCGATGATCCGCGGATAGAGATTCATGGCCCTGGTTTCAGCAAGATCATCATTGGCGAAGATTGTATTGATGACTGGGAAAAATATCTTGACGTTATGGTTCGGTCGATCGCCGACAACGGCGGGCGCTCGTGCACCAACGCCTCAGGCATCTGGGTGCCGGCACATGCTGAGGAGATCAGCGAAGCACTGGCCGAACGTCTGGCAGAAATCGCACCCCGTCCTGCGGATGACGAGGAAGCGCAACTCGCTCCCTTCGCAGACCCAATGATCGCTGCCCGGATCTCCCAGTTGATTGATCAGCGACTTGCAGAACCCGGTGCACGAGAGGTGACTGCACCTCGTCGGCAAAGCGCGCGGCTCGTTAAACAATGGGGATGTTCCTATGTCTTGCCAACAATTCTTCTTTGCGAAGGCCCCGACCATCCGCTTGCCAACAAGGAGTTCCTGTTTCCTTTTGCCAGCGTCGTGAAAACAACACAGGACCAGATTCCGGAAGTATTGGGACCGAGTCTTGTTGTTACGGCAATCACCACCAATCCCAAATTGATCAGCAAACTTGTCAACTCCCCAAATATTGATCGCCTGAATATTGGCCCGGTTCCTACCAGTCAGGTTCGTTGGGACCAACCCCACGAGGGCAACCTCTTCGAACACTTGTACGCGCGCCGTGCTTTCCAACAAGCCGTTGCAGTCTGAAGAAAGTTGTTTAGAGTCAATAGGCAAGACGTTCAAAGTCCAAACCTGGAGTTCTCGCGTGGGCGTGGTAAGTAACCTTCAGGTTGCTGATTGGTAACAACTCAAGCTAAAGCTTGTACTCTGAACTTCAGGACTTGCTCTCAAATGAAAATTCTTTATCTCACGGGCGGAGCAGGTCAGATGTATTGCGGCAGTTGTCTGCGCGACAACGCGCTGGCGACAGAACTAATCGCGCGCGGCCATGATGTCACCCTCCTGCCCGTTTACACGCCAACGCTGACAGATGAACCAAATGTCAGCGGAGACAAAGTGTTCTTCGGCGGTATCAGTGTTTATCTCGAGCAGTATGTTCCGCTGTTTCGCAACTCGCCCCTCTGGCTCGATCGTTTGTGGGATTCGACAACGATGTTGCAGCTGGCCTCGCGGCGTTCGATCTCCACCAGTCCGAAGATGCTTGGTGAAATGACTGTCTCCATGTTGAAAGGTGAGGGAGGCTTTCAACATAAGGAAATCTCAAAACTGCTGGAATGGCTTAAGCACGAGCAACCACCGGATGTTGTAAGCTTGCCCTACTCGCTTCTGCTCGGTCTGGCGAAGCCAATCAAAGACGCGCTTGACCGGCCTATTTGCTGCACGCTTCAGGGCGAGGACCTTTTCCTCGAAGGCTTGCAGGAACCCTATCGGAGCGAAGCCAAAAATCTCATTCGCGATAACATTCGTTATGTTGATGCTTTCATTTCTGTGAGCGAATATTACGCGAGCTTCATGCCCGACTATCTTTCGATTCCACCAGAAAAGATCCGCGTAGTGCCATTGGGAATTAACTTTCAAGGTTATCCTGCAAGTGTTCCGACCGATTCTGATCGAGCGTTCAAACCCTTCACCGTGGGATTTTTCGCACGTGTCGCCCCGGAGAAGGGATTGCACGTTTTGGCTGACGCGTATCGCCGGATGCGCAAAGATGGACGTTTACCTGTTGCTCGTCTGGAAGCCGCCGGCTACCTGGCTCCGGAACACGAAACTTATCTGAAAGACATCGAGCGAGAGATGAAAGAGGCAGGGTTGGCCGGGGAGTTTAGCTACCGGGGCGTGCTCGATCGAGAGCAGAAGATAGCATTTCTGCAGAATCTGGACGTCCTCTCCGTGCCGGCCACTTATGACGAACCGAAAGGAATGTTCTTATTGGAGGCGATGGGTTGTGGCGTACCTTTGGTCCAGCCCAACCGTGGGGCTTTTCCTGAGATCATTCTTAAAAGTTCTAGCGGCGTGCTGGTGCAACCCGATGATCCGGACAGTCTGGCGAACGGTATTGTCTCGCTCTACAACGATCCCGCATTGAAGGAAAAACTGCGGCAAAACGGTTTTGAGAACGTGCGCAAGTATTTCAGTGTGGCCATCATGGCTGACCGGGCGCTCGAAGTTTATGAAGGGATGTTATGAGACCAGCTGCAGGGGAAATAGTGGTCTCTTCAATTCAGATTGAATGTCGGGGTAACTCGGGCGGGGGCAAGCCCGGGGTCCCCAGGACTCAACAAGCAGTAAATGAGGAGGTTGTGTGCTGAAGGTTGAGAACGTTTCCAAGGAGTATCCAACGCCACGCGGGCCGCTTAAGATCGTTTCTGATGTCTCACTTTCTTTATCTCGCGGCGATGCGGTCTCGATCATGGGTCCATCAGGCAGCGGCAAGAGCACCTTGCTTTACATCATGGGCGCCCTGGAGCCGCCCAGCAGCGGAACTGTTACCCTCGACAATCAAAATCCATTTCAACTCAAAGAGAAAGAGCTTGCAGCGTTCAGGAACAAGGAGATCGGTTTCGTTTTTCAGGACCACTGCCTGCTTCCACAGTGTTCGGTGATTGAAAATGTGTTGACGCCAACGCTGGTCTCGGCGGCAAGAGATGGTGAGGCCGCGCAAAGAGCGCGAGCGCTACTTGAGCAAGTCGGTTTGGGCGATCGCCTCGATCATCGACCCCCTGCGCTTTCTGGAGGTGAGAAACAGCGGGTCGCGCTGGCGCGTGCACTTATTACAAAGCCACAACTTTTGCTCTGTGACGAACCCACCGGCAATCTCGATCACAAAGCTGCAGACGTCGTCGCTTCGATCATGCTTGACCTCCACCGCCAACAGCAGACGATCCTCGTTGTCGTGACTCATAACGCTGAGCTCGCGGCGCGATTCCCTGCGCGCTACGAGTTGGTCGATCAGGAACTTCGGCAGTGAATTCGGCAGTGAATTCGGGCGCGCCACTCGTAATGCAAACCACTCAACTACTCAAACGAAACCTTTCCTACTACTGGCGCACCAATCTGGCCGTCATACTCGGTGTAGCCACCGCCGTTGCCGTACTGTCCGGCGCTTTGCTGGTGGGTGATTCCGTCCGCGCCAGCTTGCGCGATCTGTTTCTGCAACGGCTGGGAAAGACGAGTTATGTCATTGTCGCAACAGGTTTCTTCCGCGACCAGCTGGCCACGGACATTGAAAACGATAAACAGTTTCATGCCGGTGGGCTTGACGCTGCCGCGCCACTTATCGCACTTGAGGGGACAATCACTCACGAGGCAAGCAAGCGTATTGCTTCGCGCATTACCGTCTACGGGGTCGATGAAAGATTCTGGAAGTTCCACGGTCGCGAGAATCGAGCGCCGGTCGATCGGGAGGTTCTGCTCAGTGACAGTCTGGCAGGTGAGCTGGGCAGCACCGTGGGAGACGCTTTGCTGTTGCGCGTACAGAAGCCGTCTGAGATTCCGCTCGAATCCTTGCACAGCAAGAAAGACGATCTGGGTCGCACTTTGCGCTTAACAATGCGCGAAGCACTTTCGTCGGAGGCGCTTGGGGAGTTTTTGCTGCAACCCCAGCAAGGCGAGGCGCGAGTTGCGTTTATTCCATTGAAACTGCTTCAGAAAGAGCTGGAACAGGATGGCAAGGCTAACTTAATTCTGATCAACGAAAAGTCAGCGAGCGAAAGCGCCGCAGCTATTCAGAATGACACGACAGAGCTGCTCGGTCGGATTCTGAAGGAAACGGCTTCGCTTGAAGACTATGGCATCAAGCTTCGAGTTTTGGATAAGCCTCAGAGCCTATCGGTTGAGAGCTACGCGGGTTTCGTCCCCGAAACTCTCGCTGAGGAGGTGCGAACGGCGGCGAAGTCCGCGGATACATCCGGCGCCTGGCCATTCCTATCTTATTTAGTAAACGGCATCCGAAGAGACGATGGGCGTGAGGTCCCGTATTCGATAGTGACTGGCGTGGAAAGTAAGATGCTGGAGTACATGCAGCACGATGAGCTTGGTCATCGAGCAGGTTGCGACGCCTCTGCCCCAGGTGGAAGCGTACCTGCGACGGCACACTTACCTCCGATCCTACTTAACGAATGGGCTGGGTCGGATCTTCAGGTCAAGATCGGCGATCGCGTCACGCTCGACTACTACATCTGGCTACCGGAGGGAAAATTAGCAACGCGTTCAACCGAATTTCGTGTCGCCTGCATCCTTCCGGTAACGGGCCTGGCGTCAGATCGCGATCTAGTTCCGGATTATCCAGGCATCACCCAATCGGAAACGCTGGCCGGCTGGGATCCGCCGTTTCCTATTGACTTGAAGCGCATTCGGCCGCAAGACGAGGACTATTGGAAACAGTACCGCACAACGCCGAAGGGTTTCATACCACTCACAATGGGACAAGAACTCTGGCAGTCGCGTTTCGGCAAGCTCACTTCGCTTCGCATCTCGCCAAAACCGGGACAGACGCTTGCGGAAACGAATACTGCCTTCGAGCGAAGCCTGCGCCAGACGCTTGATCCGCTGCGCACAGGTTTCTCGGTCCTGCCAGTGCGCGCGCAGGGACTAGCGGCTGCGCGAGGTGCAACCGATTTTGGCGAGTATTTCCTCTACTTCAGCTTCTTCCTGGTCATAGCAGCGCTTCTTTTGACGGCACTATTTTTTAAGCTCGGAATAGAGCAACGGTTACGAGAGATTGGTCTCCTGCAAGCCGTAGGATTTCCGGCGGCGACAATCCGCCGGCTGTTTCTGGCGGAAGGACTGATGCTCGCCATCATTGGCAGTGGCATTGGATTGGCAGGTGCGCTCGCATACGGCGAGCTGATGATGTTTGGGTTACGAACGTGGTGGGTCGGGGCAGTTGGCACCACGATGCTGCGCTTGCATGTTTCACCAATCTCGTTGGCGTCAGGTGCAGTCGGTGGAGTGGTTGCCGCGTTTGTGTGTGTTGTCTGGACTCTAAGGCGAATTGGAAGGGAATCAACCCGAAGCTTGTTGACAGGAATGCTCAATCGAGACGCGGAAACGTCTCGTCTCTTTTCGAAAGTCCCGCGTCTCTTTTCAACGCTGAATGTGGCAGTTGCTCTTAGTCTCCTTGGCTTCCTGCTCCTGATCGCGGCAGCGCTCCATTTTGTCGGGCAGGCAGCAGGATTTTTTGGCAGCGCAATGCTTTTTCTGGCATCGCTTCTTTGCTATCAATCGGTCTGGCTCCGCCGTCAAGGAAAGCCAATCTACGGAACGGGTTGGTGGCCGGTCTCGCGGCTGGGCTTTAGGAACGCCACCAATCGTCCGGGGCGAAGCGTCCTGTGCATCGCATTGATTGCGTCGGCAGCATTCATCATTGTCTCAGTTGACTCGTTCCGACACCGTGACGGAACTGTAATCCTCGATCGAAAGTCAGGCAACGGAGGTTTTCCGCTGCTCGCTGAATCTCTCCTGCCGATAGTCTACGACTTGAACACGACCGAGGGTCGCGAGGCTTTGAACCTGCCGGCACCTGACGCGACTCAACTTTCCGGAGCGACCTTTTCCCGGTTTCGCGTGCGCCCAGGAGACGATGCCAGTTGTCTCAATCTTTACCAACCCTCGAATCCTAAGATCATTGCTCCGACTGACGACTTCGTGCGCAGTAATCGCTTCGCTTTTCAAGACTCACTAGCGAGCAGCTCCCAGGAGAAAGAAAACCCCTGGCTACTCCTGCAGCGAGAATTCTCCGATGGCGCTCTCCCGGTCATCACTGACGCGAACTCCATGACTTATGTACTGCACCTCAAGTTAGGTGATGACTTCGTTTTAAATCGGGAAGGTGGTCCAGTGCGGTTGCGTCTGGTGGGATCGCTTACGGATAGTATCTTCCAGGGCGAGCTGGTGATGGCGGAAAAGAATTTCCTGCACTTGTTTCCCGACCAGGTGGGTTACCGGTTTTTTCTAATTGACACGCCTCGGCCCGGGCAAGCAAACGCGATAGCCGCCGTTTTGGAAGATCGTCTTTCGGATTTCGGATTCGATGTGGTACCGACTGCCGAGCGGTTGGCGAATTTTCATCGTGTGGAAAACACATATCTTTCCACATTCCAAATGCTCGGCGGCTTAGGTCTGCTCCTGGGCACACTGGGAATGGCGGCCGTCCTGCTGCGTAACGTCCTGGAGCGTCGTCGCGAGCTGGCCCTGTTGTGTGCTGTTGGTTTCAACTCCTCGCATTTCACAGTGATGGTCGTTGCTGAGAATGCGCTGTTGCTTTTTTGTGGTGTAGTTACAGGCACTGTTTGCGCGGCACTGGCCATCGCGCCTGTCTTCTTTACCCGCCACGCGCAACCTCCCGGTATTTCGTTGGGACTTTTGCTGCTGGCAGTATTAATATCTGGGTTGACGGCATCCATCATAGCCACCTGGGCTGCCCTCAGATCACCTTTGCTGCCGGCCCTACGCGCGGAATGAGTGCCGTTCTTACTGGGACCGCGGGCGTCTCGCCCGCACTGAGCGCAGCGAACAACCGGTTCCATCGAACATATGTGGCAGCGGAACAGGCGCAGGCAAGATGCTGAGTGGGGGCAGCTGATGCTTCGAGATAGGAGGTAAAGAGATGCCGGCACGGACTACTTATCTTTTTGCTCTTATCGTACTCTTTGCCAGGGTCGCTAACGCGGAAAACTGGCCCCAGTGGCGGGGACCCTCTTTGAATGGCACTAGCAACGAAAAAAATCTGCCAGTGCGTTGGACCACTGACGAAAACATTTCGTGGAAGCTGCCCCTGCCCGCGTGGAGCGGCTCAACGCCAGTCATTTGGGACGACCGAATTTTTCTGAACGTTGCGGATGGTAATGACCTCTATCTCTGGTGCGTAGATAAAGCGAAAGGTGTTGTCCTCTGGAAGAAGTTGCTTGGCGGCGGCAACATCAAGATGCGAAAGCAAAACATGTCGTCTCCTTCACCAGTCACCGACGGCAAGAACGTCTACGTGATGACCGGAACCGGGATTCTCAAGAGCTTCAACTTCAAGGGAATCGAGCTTTGGTCGCGCGACATTCAAAAAGACTACGGCCAGTTTGGTCTTAACTGGGGTTACGCATCGTCACCACTTTTATGGGAAGACGCTCTCTACGTCCAGGTGTTGCACGGAATGAGGACCGACGACCCATCTTACGTTCTGCGTCTCGACAGCAAAACCGGTAAGACCGTTTGGAAAGTGGAGCGGCAGACCAACGCGATACGTGAATCCCCTGATTCCTATACGACGCCTGCATTGCTACGTTATGGCAAGAGCACCGAATTGGTTATCACCGGCGGAGATTGCGTCACGGGACACGACCTGGCAACAGGCAAGGAGCTGTGGCGAGCAAATGGTCTAAACCCCGATAACGATCCGTCTTATCGCATCGTCGCTTCGCCCGTAGTCTTTAACGAAATAATTTACGCGCCCACGCGCGTGCGTCCATTGCTGGCGTTGAAGGCCGGTGGCCGCGGTGACGTCACTAGCTCGCATGTTCTCTGGTCAACAGCTAATGGGCCCGATGTGCCGACACCCGTCACCGATGGCAAGTATTTTTATATAGTCAACGACCGCGGCGTCGTGTGGTGCCTTGATGCCAGGACCGGAACAGAGATTTACGGTCCGCTACGTATCAAGCCGGGAACTTATAGCGCTTCTCCAGTTCTGGCCGACGGCAAAATATACGTTACTAATGAGGATGGACTGACGACTGTGATCAAGGCTGGGCCCAAGTTTGAGGTGTTAGCCGAGAATGCGCTGAACGATTATTGTCTGAGTTCTCCCGCCATTTCTGATGGGCAAATTTTTATCAGAACTGCTCAGAATCTTTATTGCATCGGAAAGAAGTAGGGGCAGCACTCCACATCAGTACCGGAAGCGGTAGCGACCGGCCGAAGACTCAACTTCAGTTACGAAAATTAGGAGTGATAGCCGGTCGACAATTGCAAGTTTTTTCTTTCACCGTTGAGTCTTCGGCGGTCGCTACCGCTTCCGGTACTGATGCGGAGTGCGCTAACACAATCAAGAGTGTATCGTTGAGCCCTCGGCCGATCCGTTACTGATGTGGACCGCAATGGAGGTGAAGTTAATGCAGCCTTTACGACGAGGTTGGAGAAGACAATTCCTGTTAGTTGTCCTGATCGCGGCGCTGGCCTCAACTGTGAGCGCGCAGCAACTGGGCAATGTCACGTTTGAAAATTCCGGCTCGAAACAGGCGCAGGCAAGTTTCTTGCGCGGTCTGGCTGCCCTTCACTCATTCTGGTACGAGGAAGCATTGGACGCTTTTCGTGAATCAACCAGGATCGATCCTGACTTCATGATGGGCTATTGGGGCGAAGCCATGACCTACAATCACCCGCTCTGGTCTGAACAGGACGCCGGCGCCGCTCGTCTTGTGATCGCCAAGTTTAGAGAGACACCGAAACTGACACAAAGGGAACGAGATTATCTCAACGCTGTAAAACTGCTCTACGGGGACGGTGAAAAAGGCGCGCGCGATGCTGCCTACTCCGCCGCAATGGAAAAGATTTATCGCGCCTATCCCGACGATCTTGACGCCGCCGCCTTTTATGCGTTGTCCCTACTGGGCCTCGTGAGAACGGACGTGAAAAGTTTCCGTTTGCAGGCGCAGGCCGGAGCTATCGCTCTCGATGTTTACCAAAAGAACCCCAACCATCCCGGAGCGGCCCATTACATCATCCATGCCTTCGACGATCCGGATCACGCAATCCTGGCGTTGCCCGCTGCACGACGATATGCGGAGATCGCCCCCGAAGCCCACCATGCGCGACACATGCCTTCGCATATCTTCCTGCAACTTGGAATGTGGCCCGAAGCAGCCGCGTCGAACGAATCCGCGTGGCAAGCTTCCGACGCGTGGGTGAAACGTAAGAACCTGTCGATCACCAAGCGCGACTACCATAGTCTCCACTGGTTGCTTTACGTCTATTTGCAGCAGGGCCGCTACCGCAAAGCGGAAGAGCTGCTGACGCTTATGAAGCAGACGATGTCGGAATCAACTTACGACGACAAACTGCGCCCAGGCTATTACGAGACCAACTACGCGAATATGGCTGCAGCTTTCGTTGTAGAGACAGAACGTTGGGAACTTGCGGCGAAGTATTTTCCGCCTTCAAGTATTGACGCACCCACCGCTGATTCGACCACCATGAACGGGCACAGTGGACACAGCGCCTCGCAATCTCCAGGCTCAGCGCCAACAGTATCAACGGACGGCCTAATGACTGTGCGACCACAGCGCGGGAGACAGTCGCTGCCGCTATTCATACGCGGCATGGCTGACGCTGTCAGTGGATCCGCTGAGGCGGAAAAAAGCCTCGTCGCACTGAAGGCTCTGAATGTCAGCGGCGGTGGCCAAGCGACAGCCATGCTCGGAATTCGAGAGTTGGAGATCACGGCGCTCATGGCCGCGAGGCGAAAGGATTATGATCAGGCGATTGCCTCGATGAAACACGCGACCATTTTCGAAGAAGCGACAGGTGCGCCTTCAGGTCCGCCCGGGCTCATAAAGCCCTCTCATGAATTGTACGGTGAAATATTACTGCAAGCAGGAAGACCTCGCGAAGCTGTCGAACAATTCAAAGTTGCGTTGCTGAGGCAGCCAAACCGCGCGCGGTCCCTGCTTGGTTTAGCGCGTGCCGCTGCGAAGAGCGGCGATCAATCCGGTGCTACTGCGGCTTATGCAAAACTATTGGAACAGTGGCAACAGGCCGATCGAGACTTGCCCGAACTACGCGAGACCCAGGAGTATTTAAAGAAGGCTACGCCATGAAGGGTTGCGGCTCTGGGGTCGTACTCTGGGGCCACCCAAATTTCCCAATTGCACCGTTTAGAAAGGGCACTTGTGCCCCGCCGCGCGGCGGCAGACAAATCTGCTTTCTAAACGGATGACTTAAAAACTGACGTAGGGGCGGCCACGGAGTGCCGCCCCTACAATCTTTCCTACCGCTTCTCCCTTACATCGTAGGCGTAGATGGTGTCCTGATCACGAAGATAGAGACGGCCGCCGGCGATGATCGGATGTGTCCAGGTTGGAAGCGAGTCCTGCTGGATTCGGAAACGACCCTTTTCCCGATATCCGGCGGGCGTAGCTTCAATCAAACCAACAACACCATTCTCACTCAACGCGTAAAGATTTCCATCGGCATAGACAAGTGAACCCTTGCCAACACTACGATCGCGCCAGGCGACTTCTCCAGTGTCAAAACGCATCGCCGTCAGAATGCCGCTCGAGAAACCATACAAGTAGTCGCCGATCAGAATCGAGCTGCTGTGGTGATTGCGCATGTTCTTTGTAAAGTAGACTTCCTGCGCTTTACCGTCCGCTTTGATTTCCACTAAACCGGCGCCGGTTCCGTAATCGGACGAGATGAAGACGCGATTACCACGGACAACCGGCGTGGCGACGTTGGCTACATCATTAGCCGGACGCGCATACTCCCATAAAAGTTGGCCATCCTTCAGATCGAGCCCGACGGCGCGCTCATGAGTGAAGAAAACTACCTGCGTCGTATTGCCGATCTGAACCGGCATAGCCGAGGAGTAACCGGCCTGATCACTCTGGCTCTTCCAAATTAGTGAGCCATCTTTCTTATTGAGGGCTACGATCGAGGCACCGGGCCCACCGGCGTTGACCAATACCTTTTCTCCAATAACCAGTGGCGACTCGCTGATTCCCCAGGTGATGTTTGAGCCACCGAATTTCTGCAGCACGTTCATGCTCCAGATCACTTTCCCGGTAACGGCATCAATCGACGACAACTCGCCGTTTCCCCCGAGGGCGTAAAGTCTGTCGCCATCGACCGTAGGAGTGCCTCGTGGGCCATCGCCGCGGTCGTTGCGAAACGCGCGACCATTTGGCGTCGCCCAAACTTCTTTCCCGGTGGCGACATCGAACGCCACCACGAATTCGCGATCGCCGCGTAAGCCCATGGTATAGAGACGTCCATTAGCGACCGCCAACGACGAATAACCGCCGCCGGCGCCTTTGGCCTTCCAAACCAGAGGCGGACCATCAGCCGGCCACTGCTTCAAAAGGCCTGTCTCCTTGGAGATTCCATCGCGATTTGGCCCACGCCACTGTGGCCAGTTACCACCACTTTGTCCGGCGACTTCAAAAGATAAACATACAAGGATTATGGTGACACTTGCGATAGTCCTGATGTGCATGTTTTTCATGATTCAATTCCTCGTATTAGGGAAGCCTATTCTTGCAAGTGGGGAGTATTTAATTTGAAATGATTCGAATAATCCGTACGATGCAGTTTGGCTTCCGAGTCTCATTCGCGCCGCGGCTTTAGCCCAGGGCGGGAAGGGACTCAACATCAGTACCGGAAGCGGTAGCGACCGGCCGAAGACTCAAGCTTGGTTGCCAGCCCTCCAGTGAAACCCCGCTTTGACATATTGAGACGAGCCACTGGCAAATGAACGTCGGAGAGTCAGATAAACCTTGAGTCTTCGGCCGGTCGCTACCGCTTCCGGTACTGATGTTGAGTCCTTCCCGCCTCGGGCTAATGCCGCAGTGTGAATGAGACTTGCGGCTTGCTAGATTCGGATTCAAACTGCACCAGTACCGAATAATCTGTACCATCACTGCACTCCTACCTTCGACTACCTAAGCCGGCGGTTTGAAATACAACACCATTCCCGCACCCGCCGCTGCTAGAAGAATACCCAAATACAGCAAAGGATTCGGCGCTGTTTTCGGCGGGTGAACCCACATCGAAACAAGCACATTTACGATCGGAGCGCCGGCGAAAACCAGCGGCATTACATATGTCGGTAAGCCACCGTATTTAAACGCGAAGATGATGCACACCGCGCCTGCCGCTCCCAGCGCTCCGCCTAGCGTTGCCGCGAGTGAACCCTTCATTGTGAATCCGTGCAATTCCCCCTGATACGCAAGGCTTGCGACCGGAACCAGAACGCCAATCAAGAAATAAGCCACTCCGACGCACAGCAGCGCGCGCATAGGACTGCCCAGCGCGACCTGCCCGCGATGAAGTGCCGGCCCGTAAAGGCCCCACGATAGCGCGGCGCCCACAGCGAAGATTATCCAGAGCATAAGAGGAGACCTCGTTGAAGGTAATTGTAGAACGTGGAATTTTGTACTTTGGTCTTTGTACTCCGTGTTCGGTATCATACATCCGCACTGCAAACTCTAACCTGACCCGGCCAATTTAGGCGTCGAATTGTAAAGTCTGACCTTGAGACTCGGAAAAACGAACCTTCCGTCGTTCTCGCTCGTAGTAGTCCGCGTAAGACCAGTATCGAGATGTTTGACGCGTCAGAATAACTGCGACCGGTACACCGCCGTCGGGATTATTTGCCCCGCCAGTACGCTGGTTCGCGCAAGCATTGCGACCGAATAACAATGTAACTCTTCTGTCAAAGGGTGGAAACCAAAATCGGAAAGGATCCATCATAACGTTTCGCCCGGTTTGGTCATGCAAGACGTAGTCTAAAGAGGTATGTTCCAGCAATCAGCTTTGCTCAGTAAGACGCATCTATTAACGCTGTCGTTCGCCATGATTGACGTTTGAGGCGACTTTTCTCATAACGCTCAAACATTTCTTAGGAATAGTCGTAGTCACTAAACTTTTCGTTTCCGAAGTTTCGAAATGTCTCCGAAATTTCGTAAGAGGTGGGGCTTTATGTCAAGGGCCAGAACAAACTTCCTTTTGCTTCTCTTACTTACTTTGGCGTCATCCGCGATGGGCCAAACGCATCGGGGTTCGGTACGCGGCACAGTTACCGATCCGAACCACGCTGTAATCCCGGGCGCCACCGTAAGTCTGGAAAACAACGACACGCATCTTGTTCGCACTACCATCAGCAACGCGGAGGGAGAGTACGCTATCACCTCGGTCCCACCTGGTAACTACTTTCTGACGGTCAAGGCGGCCGGCTTTGAGCGATTCCCGCAACGAGTGGAATTGCGGGTGAACCAGGAG
>DATBRN010000166.1:0-15936 GCA_036560225.1 Pyrinomonadaceae bacterium
AAGACTATGAGAAACGGTGGCGCGAAGACTTCGGCGGAGAACTGCGACGCGCGTCACAGATGCGCCGCCGCTTTTATGGAAACTTTTGGGGCGCGCCTTTTACGGAGAGGATGATTGAATTTGCCAAAGGCCATCGCGGGATCAAGAAGGTGCTTGGTGATCTTGTCGCCGGCGAACAAGGCTACATTGGGCTAAAGAAAAAACTTGCACGCCGCGCACTGCGACCGCTGTGAGGAAGCCGAAACTCAAGCTCTCTGTGGCTCCTTAGTAATTCCGCGCACCACCTCAGTAATTCCGCGTGCCACTTCGGTACAGAGTTTTCGGTAAGGGCTGCTCAAGCCCCGGCAATTTGCAGGTTAGGAAGGGCGGCTTGCCCCCTGGGCGGAGTTCTCCTTAGGTTGCTCAAGCCCCGGCAATTTGCAGGTTAGGAAGGGTGGCTTGCCCCCGCTAGAGCGCCAACGGCGCGACAGGTTTATCCTTCCTTCAATTAGAGGCTGACCGATCGCACTAAAATATTTGCCTAATTCAAAACAGTCGCGCCGTTGGCGCTCTAGCGGGGGCAAGCCACCCTTCCTAACCTGCAAATTAGCATTAGGACTCCGATTGGAACTCTTTCCGTATGCGTTCGTTTTCTTCCTCGTATAGTCGCGTCATTGTCTCCTGCAACTCAGCGCGTTTCTGGCTCAGTTCTTTATACTTCGCCATCTCGCCGTCAAAATCTTCAGTTTCTCGTAGCGCGTCCAAATGCTGCGTTATTTCCTCATCAATTTGGCCGACCACGGTTGACACCGCGAGGTAAATTCGGTCGTAAGCAGACCGAGACGAGTCGTTCAGGATCTTCACCACGTCAGGCTGTGTTGATGCACCTAAGGCAGCCAGTTGGTTGAGGGCTGTTAACTGCCCTGCAGTTGATTGCTCTTCAACGCTCATAAGATCTCCTTCATTGGTGGGAAGTGCTGTCCGTTACTATGGTGCAAGACGCTTGATAGTCCAGGAACCATCTGCCTGGCGCTCATAAAGAATTCGATCGTGCAGGCGGCCCGGGCGATTTTGCCAGAACTCAACACGGTTCGGCTTTAGCCGGTAGCCGCCCCAATGCGCTGGTCGATCTATTGGACGATTGCGATAGAGCTCATCCAGTTCACGAAAACTGTTTTCCAGGACCTCACGACTCTCAATGACTTCACTTTGCGGTGAGGCAAGCGCGCCCAATTGGCTGTCACGGGGGCGCGTCTTGAAATAATCATCCGATTCCTGAGTGGAGACGCGTTCGACCATTCCCTCAACTCTTACCTGGCGGTCAAGGCCCACCCAATAAAAAACGAGCGCCGCCTGTGGGTTCTCCTCAAGCTCTCTGGCTTTAGCGCTCCGGTAGTTGGTATAAAAAACGAAGCCACGTTCATCGACTTGTTTTAGTAATACTACGCGAGCTGACGGCCGGCCGGAGGTAGTGGCGGTGGCCAGCGTCATCGATTCCGGCAGACGAGATCCGGAAGCGAGAGCGTCTTTGAACCAACGTCGAAACTGCCTTATTGGATCCCAATCTACTGCCTCAACGTTGAGATCTTCAATAGTGTCTTTGTCCTGAGATTGTGTCATGTCTGCGTATAAGGTTTAAGTCGATCTTTCAATACTTCCGGAATTGGCACAGTTTCAAATGTGTCGCGGCGCACGGAGACAAGCACAAAGTGGGCATCCGCGATCAGCAATTCCTCGCCGTTTCGTCGCACCTCAAAATCCAAACGCATCGACTTGTTGCCAAAACGCCCGACATAGACCGATACCTCAAGCAGGTCATCGAGTCGTGCGGCATGGTGAAAGTCGCATTCCAGATGGACACGCGGCAGCCACACGTCGAGCTCGTCAAACATGACGCCATAAGGCAAGCCAACGGCGCGAAAAAGCTCCGTCTCCGCGAATTCAAAGAAACGTATGTAAGCGCCATAGAAGATTATGCCAGCAGCATCTACGTCGCCCCAACGCACGCGTTCTTCGATTGTGTATTTTTGTGGGAGCATCCATCCAACGCGAGATTAACGGCTGCTGGTTACTCGGTAGCTACTCCGCATGACTATGACCAACCTCCGCGACCGTGTTGATGAATTCACCGAGTTCGACAGGCTTAGAAAGGTAGCGTTGGAAGCCTGCCGCAAGAGCACGCTCTTTGTCCTCTTGTTTGGCATAGGCGGTGATTGCGATCGCTGGTATCGGCGGAACCATTTCCATCGCGATCACTTTTCGGATGAGTTCGTAACCATCCTCACCCGGCATTGCAATATCAGCGATCAGGACATTAGGCTTCGAAAGTTTCAATTCTCTGAGGGCCTCAGCCGCGGAGGACGCCGTCGTGACGATAGCACTGCGCTGCGTGAGAGCAGCGCTAAGGAGTTCGAGGGTATCTCGATCATCGTCAACAATTAACACATGCAAGCCTGACAGTTTCTGCTGTCCTTTCAAACGTTCTAGTCGCTCTGCCTCTTCATCGATTTCTGCCGGTGAAGACAACGACGTGCCTGGCGAGTCTACCACCGGGCCAACCAATGGCAGCTTCACGATGAACGTAGAACCGTGGCCCTCGCCCTGGCTTTTGGCTTCAACGCTGCCGCCATGAATTTCAATAAAGTGCCTTGCGATGGCGAGTCCAAGTCCCAATCCGCCGTGCTGGCGTGTCGATGTACTGTCCGCCTGACGAAACCTGTCAAACACGAACGGCAAAAACTCCGGAGTAATACCCTGTCCGGTATCAGTAACTTCAATCTCAACTTCCGAATTCGCTTGACGCAGTTGGACAGTCACTTTCCCACCCGCGGGCGTAAACTTGACTGCATTGGACAGCAAATTCCAAAAGACCTGTTGCAATCGGTTTGAGTCGCCGGGTACGGCCATGGGTTCCTGGTTCAAATCAACTCCAAGCTGAATGCCTTTCGCCTCTGCGGTAGGACGAACTACGCTTATTGCCGCCTCCAGCACGGGAGCAAGTTCTATCGGGTGCAGCTCAAGGTAGAGCTTTCCGGTGATGATTCTTGAGACATCAAGAATGTCGTCAATGATCTGCGCCTGGGCTTTAGCATTTCGTCTTATGGTCTCAATCGCGCGAGCTGCCATGTCACTCTCAAGGGGAGTGCCCTGAAGCATTCGCGACCAACCAAGAATCGCTGTGAGCGGGGTGCGCAGTTCATGAGAAACAGTCGCCAGGAATTCATCTTTTAAGCGATTCGACTCCTCGGCGCTGGCTCTCGCCGTACTTTCGCGTTCGAGCAGTCGAACATTTTCAATTGCCCCTGCGGTCAAGTTTGCGGCCATGCGCATCGCCGTTACATGTTCATCGTGGTATGCGGCGTTCTCATATGTCTGTACTTCGATCGTGCCGATGATTCGGCCCATCACCGCCATTGGCGCGCAGAGCGAGGAACTTGGTCTCAGACCGTTGTCGGGACCAACGAGCAAAGCGGGACGACCCAACATTTCCTTCATGTAATCGTTGGTCACGATCACCTGGTTCGTCCTGACGGCGCGGCTGTTTGGCCCAGTGAAATTCACCGGCATTGGGGGAAGCTCCGAGGTGTCTATCTCCTTGCCATCGCCCCAGCCGTAACACGCGACACGAACATCGCGAACCGGATCGTAAAGAGAGACGAACAACCCATCGCACGGAACCGACGCGAAAGTAAACTCCTTTAAGCCCGAAAAGATCACGCTCAGATCTCGGGCAGTCCCCAACGTTTGGGCCAGCTTCGCGACTTTTTCGAGTAATCGTTCATACTCCGAAAGCGCTCTCTGATCAGCCTGCCGCACCGCTTCCTCCGCGCGCTTCCGGGTTGTAATGTCACGTGCAATTCCCTGAATCGCAGCTGGCTGACCGTCCTTAAAAACCAGCTTGCTACTTATTTCCAAAGTCAGAATGCGCCCGTCGGCTGCCTTAATCTCCATCTCGTAATTAGTACGCTCCTGGCCGCCCAATTTGCGTTCAAGCATCCTGCGGTTGGCCTCCACTGACTCCGGGGTAAGAAACTTGGCGAGATTCACGTTGAGCAATGCTTCCCGGGAATATCCGGTAATTACTTCAGCGGCTTTGTTGATCGAAGTCAGGTTTCCCTCAAGATCGAGCGTGTAAACGATGTCGTTTGCGTTCTCTACCAGGTCGCGATAACGTTCCTCACTTTCTCTAAGCGCTCGCTCAGCTTGTTCACGCTCCTCGAGAACCTTTCGCACGGTCGCTTCCGACATGGCTACGTTTCCGTCCGCCTGGTCAGTATTGGCGCGCGTCTGTGATCGAACGAATGCGAGAAATAGAAGGACGCTGAGGATTCCGCCGGCGAGTGCAAAGTTAGCCCACCCCTCACCGTGAGAAACAACAGCTATGAAAAGCAGACCTCCCGCCAGGATTAGAATCGGGATAAGCCGGCGGCCCCGGTCATACGCAGGTTTAAGCGGCGCGGAATCCATCAGTTGCATTCAGCCGACCGGGCGAAACCTTATTCGCCGGCGGGTTAGAGCTCCTTTAGTTTGGCTCTGGAGGCGTGACAATGGGGCGATCAGGGGAGACTGCAATCAACGAACACGGCTGGTGCGTCGTCGCAGAAAATCTATCAGAACAAACTGAGAAAGATTGGCCGGGTTTGCAAAGTAGGCTTTGCCATTGGTCATTGCTGTCATTTGCTTCACAAACTCTACCAGGTAATAGTCGCTCGCCAGCATGAACGTATTAATCATTATACCGGCTTTGCGACATGCCTGGACCTCTTTGAACGTAGCCTCCATTACAAACGGGTCTCCGCCCATCGAATTCTTGTAGAGCCGCCGCGTGGAGGTGGCATTTCGGGCGGGCTTGATTCGGCCCAGGTCGCTATGTCTTCCGTATGCGACCGACAAAGAACTTTGGGCCGCGCCTTCAACAAAACACGCCGTCGGTTTTCCGTCAGTAACCATCACAATCTGCTTCATCTCTTTGCGCTGGGATTGCAGCACGCGTCGGGCGAGCCGGAGTCCCTCAGCAGTGTTGGTGTGATAGGGGCCGACCTGGGTGGTTGCGAGTTTTGCCAATGGCAACTCTTCGGCTGAGTCATGGAAGAGAACAATTTTGAGTGAGTCGCCGGGGTACTGCGTGCGAATCAAATGTGCCAGAGCCAGCGCGACTTTCTTCGCCGGTGTAAACCGATCCTCCCCATAGAGAATCATGGAATGGGAACAGTCAAGCATCACGACAGTTGCACACGACGATTGATAGTCACACTGGTGGACGTGCAAATCGCCGTACTCGAGGTTAAGTGGAACCGATAGTCCCTCCCGCTGGATGGCTGATAGCAAAGTGGTGTTTACGTCGAGGTTGATGGTATCACCAAACTCATAGCGCTTACTCGCGGCCGCTGCTTCCACGCCGGTGGAGAGATGTGAAGTGTCGTGGCGGCCCACAGAACTCTTGCCTAAACTGCCGAGCAGGTTTCGCAGGGTCTTGTAGCCAAGAAAGTCCAGGCCTTTTTCTGTGACTTCAAACTTAACATTGCGTGGCAATGGCTCTGATACTTCAGGCATGCCTCTTCCAGGTTGTTCTCGCCGCTGGCGGGATTGTTGTGCAGGTTCTTCGCTGAGTTTGAGATAACCTTCCTCCACCAGTCGCTCGATCAATTGATTGAGCATCTCTTCAAGCAGCGAGCCCTTAAACTTGCCATCGTTATCAGCCAACATCTCCTGAATCTGGCGCTCATCAATCACGCCCTGATCCAGTAATGCTTGCAAGAGGGCGCGTCTTAATGAATCCAGCGATGTATCCCGGGGTCGCCGCTGCCGCGTCCAGTAGTAATCGTCGTCGTAGCCGGAATCGAGCAGGGAGTCGGACAGGCCTTCCATTAAGTCGCCAAGATTAAGCGAGGAAATGTCGATGCCTTTGAATTTTGAGTAGCGGGTGAATTTCATTTAACTATATTTCCCAGTCTCTGTCAGATCATCATAGATCATTCCGCGGCGGTCTTTCTTCGCCTTCGTTACTGCCGTATAGCCCCCTTCTTCGTTGCGGCTGATTTTGTTCTGAGCGTAGAGGCCTTCAAGGACAAACTCGCAGGCAGCCACCAACTCAGCCGTATGCGATCTCTTGAAGTCAAAAGGAATAACAGCCGTCTCGATCAACTCCGGCACGCTTTCCAACAGCACCTTACATTCGTGTGCCGAAGCTGTGTCGGCGAGTCGTAAATTGTTTCCCAGGTCAAACCATTGGACGGTGGGGCCAAAGTCAATGCCGACGAAGTAACCTTCAAAGACCTCTCCTGCCGCTCGCTTTATCAAATCCTTCGCAATACGGCTGGCGCCAATCTGCTCGCCCTCGTATTCGAGTTCCATCTTTCCGGTCATCGAAGGGATAGCGGCGTAAACGTCCGAGATGCGCGGCACAACTTCTTCTTCGCCGGTGAGCAATGCGCGTCGCTCGGCATTTGATAGCACCGACTCGATGACAGTGATTGGCATTCGCTGCGAGACTCCGGAATGCTTATCAACTCGATCGTCATCACGTGCTTCAAAAGCAATCTGTTCGACGAGCTCGCGAACAAACTCCGGAATGAGCAAACGCGGATGCGAGCCATCGGCATGATCGAGACTTCGACTCACCCATGCTTCCTGACGAGTGATCTCAACGCCCGTCTGAAGCTCAGCCGGATAGTGAGTCATGATCTCTGTGCCAATACGATCTTTGAGTGGCGAAATGATCTTTCCCCGCGCGGTGTAGTCTTCCGGGTTCGCCGAAAAAACAAGCATTACGTCCAGCGGCAGGCGCACGGGATAACCCTTAATCTGCACGTCGCCTTCCTGCATGATATTGAAGAGTCCAACCTGAATCTTGCCGGCGAGGTCAGGGAGTTCGTTGATGGCAAAGATACCGCGGTTAGCGCGGGGTAATAGTCCGTAATGGATTGTCAGCTCGTCGCTGAGCAAATGTCCGCCCTTGGCAGCTTTGATCGGATCGACGTCGCCGATAATGTCGGCAATGGTCACGTCGGGTGTGGCAAGCTTCTCCACAAAACGCGAATCACGATCGATCCAGTCGATGTGGGTGACGTCGCCGTGAACAGCCACCGTCTGCCGACCATAAGCAGATATCGGCCTAAAGGGATCGTCGTTCACTTCCGATCCCGCGATAATCGGAATCTGATCGTCGAGTAGTTCGGTGAGTTGCCGGATGATGCGGCTCTTTGCTTGTCCGCGGAGTCCCAGCAGAATGATGTTATGTCTGGCAAGAATTGCATTAATGAGTTGGGGAATTACAGTCTCGTCATAACCCACAATGCCGCCGAAGAGTCTTTCACCGGCGCGCAGTTTCTTGACGAGGTTCTTGCGCAGTTCGTCCTTGACGGAGACGCTCTGGTAACCGCTGGCCTTTAATTCACCGAAGTTCTTCGGTAATTCATTTGAAGTTTTTGGACTGCTCATAAAAACCCTTGGGTCGGAATATGAATTAGGGAGATGGAATATCTTACGCGAGTGGAGGTAGAAGAGGTAGTGGGTTGATTTAGGCTGGATACTGCGGATCGCACTCTGTCCTAAACGCCCCGCCAAAGGAGCGCTTTAAGAACCTAGGCTAGCCAGGGGAATTTGCAGGTTAGGAAGGGTGGCTTGCCCCCGCCGGAGCGCCCAAGGGCGCGACAGTTTTTGAGTTATGCATTGCAATTTCACTACTGAGATTGGTGAAACATTTAGATTGAATGCTGAGGTAAGACTGTCGCGCCGATGGCGCTCCGGCGGGGGCAAGCCACCCTTCCTAACCTGCAAATTAGACAAGCTTGAGTTGTCCTTCCCGGACTTGAGTCTAACCTTTCACAGTGAATAACCCCGCCGGACTCTCCAATACCAGTTTGTCCTCGATAAGTTTCTCCAGGTGCGCCATCACCGCGCGCTCGGCCATCGCGTGCGCCTTGGGAAAGACGTCCGTATAGACACGGGCCACAATATCTTTTGGAGTTGTTGCGCCCTGCCGAATAGCCTCGAGAATCTTCCGTTCACGGTCTAGCCGGTGTGCAATATATTCGGCGATTTTTGCAGGAGGGTTGGCGATGGCCGGGCCGTGGCCGCCGAAGATGACGGAAACGTCTGGCAGCGCCCTCATACGCTCAAGGGACTGCAGGTACGTGCGCATGTTTCCCTCTGGAGGATCGATTAGAACGGAACCCAACCCGACGATGTTGTCGCCTGAAATAAGTGTGCCGGTCCGTTCTTCGTAGAAACAAAGATGACCAGGGGCGTGGCCGGGCGTGTGCATCGCTCTTAAGGTAATGTGAGGAGTACCACGTAGACTTATCAATTCATCGTCTTCGATAAAACGATCCACGCTGACACTACCAAGGAGAGGCTCCGCGGTTAGACGATGGGCCGCGACTCTCACTTCGCTGGCCAGATGCGCTTTTAGTGCGTTGACTCCTCCCACATGATCCGGATGAACGTGGGTCAGGACTATTTCCCGCACCCTTCTGCCTTCGGAAACCATCGCATCGACACACTCAGCGAGGGCCTGTTGCTCGTCTTCGTACGGCGAACCGGGATCTATGATAAGCAGCTCGTCTGAAGTGTAGATCAAATAGCAGTTGGTATGGGTCGCTGGAGGTTTCGTCGGCGTTCGTACCGGAAAGCAGATGTAGTTTTGGCGAAACTCAATTCGTCGTACTGGCTTGCGATGAGCATTTGGTGATGAAAGAAATCTTTCAACCAGTTCGTCGGAAGCGCCAGCATTTTCACCGAGGCCGTCTGCCAGAGTTTTCAAGGCATGCACAACTGGCGGCACGGCGAGTATTTCCGAACGTTGCCAGCGCACGTATGCCGTTCTTGCTGCTATCCATTCGCCACTGGCAAGCTCCGCCTCACCGTTGACGTGAGCGTGCTGTTTTGGAGGGCAGTTTACAAGAAAGAACCAGGTATCAAAGCGCCTCGCGCTGAACGGTGGAGTTACCCAACGCCCCACGAAAGTAAAATCGCTCGCGTTGAGATGAAGATCGTAATGCTTGAGAAGCGCCGGCCAGGACATGCGGCCGGCTTGCAGGTCATCAAGCAGCGAAGCGCGCTGCCCTTTGGTTAAGGCATCACCGCCACGCGCGATGAGCACCTCGGTTTCCTCGAACAACTCGCGCGCGGCGCAACTGATCGCGACGCAGGTTTCAGCATCCGGACAGTTTTCGACTCGAGCTTCAGCATCGCACTGATCAAACTGCCCGCCGGGGAAAGCGTAAAATCCGCCGAGGAACGCCAATTTTTCACTGCGACGCGCCAGAAATACCTCCGGGTCGCGATGGCTGGTGTTGTGGCGGAGAAGAATAACAGCAGCAGCGTCTTTAGGAATGGAGCTGGTTGTTGAAGTCTGCATTCACGAAATACTGACTGGCAATTGACTCGCGGCCTATGACCAGCGAAATCGTTCGCCGTCGCCGGGTCCCCAGGGATTGCCGCGCATGTGATAGCCGCCTTCTTCCCAATACCCAGCGTGATCGTGTTCGAGAAAGCGCACGCCTTTGACCCACTTCGCTGACTTCCAGGCATAGAGTTGGGGAATTATTAGGCGGACTGGGCCGCCGTGTTCGGGAGGAATTGGCGCGCCATCGTGCGACCATGCGAAGAGCGAATCCTCATTGAGGAAATATTCCATAGGAACGTTTGTGGTCCAGCCATAATCGTACGCAAGCGCAAGAACAAACTTGGCTTCGGGTTTGATGCCCACAATTTTTGCTAATTCGCGAGTCGGCACTCCGCCCCACAGGTTGTCAAGACGCGACCAGCGGGTAACGCAATGAAAGTCGGCGTAGACCCGAACAGCGGGCAGTTGCATGAATTCATCGAGCGACCATTTCTGCGGATGCTCGACCAAACCATCTACTTCAAACGACCAGGTGGCGAGATCTATTTCAGGTGTTCCATGCGCATCGAGCACCGGCCATTTTTTTGTTCGCGATTGGCCGGGCGGCATTCTATTCGCGCGCCGCGTGTCTGGACTGATGATGTCGGCTTCCGCGATCTCTTCAGGCTTGCGCGGCTCGGTAGTTTGGTACTTTGGATCTTTGATTAAGTTGCTGAGAAAGCTCATGTTTCAAAAGCGTTTGAACGCGCAAGTGCGCGGTTGGTCGCGAATCAAGCTTCGCCTTTATTTTCTGGACGAATGATTCTCTTCGATTCCCAGTTCAACGGAGAACTGGTTCATCAGTTCATGGTAAGCAGACCTCACAGCTCCGGGGTCTGTCTCCTCGTCGGAGAAACAATCATCCCACTTCGGATCCCAGCCGTCGCCAGCGCCTGCTTTGTGAGCCGAAGCGGTGGTTCGTAACTTGGCATCTCGTCCGAAACCCGTATAGGTTTCATAGCAGGAACCCATAAAGTTGCTATATTTACTTCGAAAATTTCGGGAGAATAACGCAGCGTTCACGTGAACAATTCGGTCAATGCGGCGCTTCATCTTGATTACTTCAACGGGCGTCAGTTCCTTCCACGAACCTACGAACGTGAAATAGCACAGCAAATCATTGAGTGATGGGGCTAACTCGTCAAAAATTTCTAAGCGTTTCTGAATGATTCTTTGACTGGCCCATTGGCGATGCTCAAGACGTTTCAAACTCCGATTGACTCCCAATCCGATCGCAAGGACAAGGACGGGCGTCAGTATTGATACCGCCAGCTTAGCAATCTCCAGACTATTCCAATCGGATGCCAGCAAGTACATCTGCGCTTCTCGCTAAGTCTTCGCCCCGCCCACTGCGGGAGGCAACGACTGTTCCAAAATCTTTTCTGATAAGGAAGGACTGTGACGAAGAAGATTGCGAAAAGCCAGGAGGGACCACTCCAGCACCACTGACGGCCCGCTAGTTCGCACCGAAGCGTTCCGCGGCCTACCCAACACGGCCTCAGCACCCAGGAAGTTGCCCGGATTCAATTTGCCCACGACCACATCTTTTCCTTCAAGCGTCACGAAAACTTCGAACTTGCCGGTCAAGAGAAATAGGACGGAGTCGGCCGAGGCCGGAGCGCCTTGAGACATCACGGTTCCCTGCACCTGTTCCTTGATTTGACCGGAGGCTATTAGTTCTTGTGCCTCATCCAAAGAGATTCTCGGATCGAGCTCGGTGATCAAAGCTGCGTACTGGTCATTCATTGTAGGGGACGCGCCTGCGGTGTATTTCAGCGGGCTTACGATTTTTTCGCACTCCGCTCCGCCAATGCCATCAACTCTTCCGGCATCCACTTGCCAACACCCTTCTCTGTAGGCTCTTCGATACCGCGAGTGCGATCGTGCCAATCATCCCGGTCGCCTTCGGGTCCGCGCTCGCGCTCATAATTTTCGGTTTGTTCAAGGCTTAAAATGATTCCATCGGCGACTTCATTCCAATCCTGGAATTGAATACCCCTTCTTATGATTGGGAGACCTGCTGTCCAGTCTTCTTCTGGGGCGCGAGCATCCTGCTCGGGGATGGTCAGAGTTTGCAGTGACGGAAACGCTTTGCCGGAGAACTCTTTTACAAGGAGATCCCTGATCCCTTTGTAAGACACTTCGGGTCTTTCACTTCTGAGTTCCTGAGCACGTCGAAAAAGATCGGCAGCTGATATTTCCTGATTGGCCATAGATCCTGAACAACCTTGCGACAGAGTGTTGTTAGTACCGCAATACCTTACACGGGCGACCGGTGAGTTTACAACTTACTGTAAATCAACACAGAATAAAGTAAACTGCCTCGATATGCCGGAATCAATTCTTTCAAGCGATATTGTTAAAACCCGGAAGCAATCGGACCTCTGTTGTCAGCTTTGTGGTCGCATAAATGACCAGTACAGAGACGTCGGGTCACTGCCGGCAGACCTCGCCGCGCTCTTGCAAGCTAACGCGGATGTGGCGGACGACCTGGGGCAAGTCTGTGCCAGCTGCGTCGAACTCTTTAGCCGGGCCAAGACGCAAATCGATTCACACAACGTCGTTTTTGAGCAGAATGATCACGTTCTACCTACGCCGCTGCGAATGAACGCAGACGAGCGGTTTACCGGACGCGGCGTGACCATCGCTTTCCTCGACTCCGGTTTTTACGCCCATGACGATCTAACAAAACCTGAAAATCGCATCGTTGCCTACCACAGTATCTTCGACGCCAAGGACGATCGCACGTCGCTTGAGACAACTGACGTCGCCAGCTGGCACGGAATGATGACGTCGGTGGTTGCGGCAGGGAATGGTTATTTGTCCGACGGTTTTTATCGCGGCATCGCACCGGACGCGAAGGTCGTCCTGGTTAAGGTCGGACGTATTGGACACATTCCTGACGAGAACATAGCACGTGGCCTCGAATGGGTTTTGGACAACCGGAAGGAATACGACATTCGCATCGTAAACATTTCCGCGGGTGGCGACTTTGAACAGTCGTACCTGGATAGTGCGTTGTGCCAGATGGTCGAGCGGGCCGTGCGCGACGGATTGATCGTGGTTTGCGCTGTTGGCAATGCTGGAATGGCTCCCGGCCATTCCGTCCTCCCGCCCGCTAGTTGTCCTGCGGCGATTTCGGTAGGCGGGCTCGACGATCAAAACTCGCTCGATCGAGCGCGGCGTGGTATGTACCGATCATCATATGGGCCGACGATTGATGGTCTGCAAAAACCCGAAATTATCGCTCCTGGAATTTGGGTGGCAGCGCCAATTCTTCCCGCCACACCAACGGCTGACGAAGCTGAGCTCTGTTCCAAACTTGATGCGGCTACTGACGAAAACCTGCGAGCAATCATTGATTTGCATGCGGGTGTGGATAAAGACTTTGACGAGGCCCGCGATTTACCTGCCCCATTGCTAAGGCAGTTAATAACGATAAAGTTGCGCGAAGGAAATGTGATCAGCCAACACTACAAGTATGTTGACGGAACGTCTTTCGCTTCTCCCATAGTTGCATCAATTGCTGCCTGCATGCTCGAGGCAAACCCCGCTTTAACTCCGCAGCATGTCAAACGCATCTTGATCGATACGGCTGAACGAGTGCCCGGCATTGAAGTGGAAAGACAAGGATGGGGCGTTGTCGCGCCTCGCAAGGCGGTGGAGACTGCACTTGCCGTGAGTGCGAGAAGATGAAAAGCCCACCTCGAGCATAGACAAGTTTCACGAGGACACTAGACTCCTCGGTAGAGGCCCAATTTGAAGCCCTCTGTGTGACATTTGCGCTGGGGGTTGAGTCCTTTCCCGCCTCGTGAATGCCGCTTGGAATAAGGGTGGTTGGCTGTTGCTTCGGATTCAACCTTCATCACTACCCATTCCTCAGTTTGGTAGACACGTGCGCGAGGCGTGTGCAACAATCCCTTTAAATCAACAAGACAAGCTGAGCAGTATTTGAGAGGAGTATTAGTGTAAAAATGCCTGATAACGAAACCGCGCCTGCAGCAGGCGCCGAGACGACAAATGAGAACCCGGCGGCTCAAGCCGCGACAGAGGATATCTCCTACCACGCGGTGGAAAAGGACGGAGTGGTGACCGCGATCTGGGAGATGCAGGGCCGCAAACACATTCGCACGATCGATCCTAGATCACGCCAGGGGCAGGACATCCTCCGGCTCTACACGACCGAGCATCACGACGAAACGGCGCCTGCGGAAGCCAGCGAAGCAGCCTCGTCATAAGCCTGGGACCCCCGCTTACGGCAGGCCGCAGCGTGACAAGCGGGCCTCGGCCCATCATCTCCACACATCCGCCGATGAAATACCCCTTCACCTCGAGCTTGGATTCCATCGCTCACTGCCATCAACGCTGTTAGTTATTACCATTTGAGCAACACCTGAGGCTGGTTGGGGCGAATCGCTGGTCGTGCTCGCTTGCTTCCCGGCTCGCATTTTGGGGGCCATTGGAATCCAATAATTTGAACAAAAACCCAAAAACTCCATGATTTGCTCAGACGAGTTTGCGGGTTCCCTGTAGAAATCGCCAAAATGTCGCGTTTTTGCTGATAAGCTTCATCCCTCCTCATTGGAATGTTGCTTGCCTGTTTTTTTACGAAATCGCGTTCCTTATCCCAGCGAAGACGGAACGCGGTCATTTCCAGGCGCCAATCAATCCGACGCCGTTACCTAGAAAAGAGTTATTTTCGCAGAAGATAAGGAGGAGCTGTTATGCGAAGCGTTTTGCGCTTGCTAGCAAGCGGGTTAATCCTGAGCTTTCTATTTGTGGCATCAGTGTATTCGCAAGGTGCTCAAACAGGAGGCATCACGGGTGTTGTGACCGATCAGGGAGGCGCCGTTGTAAAAGGTGCTACGGTTGATGTTATTAGCGAAACCACCGGCCGCTCAGTTCGCACCGTTACGGTCGAAGAAGATGGGAGCTTTACCGCTACCTTGTTACCCCCTGGCAATTACCGTCTGGAGGTCAGCTCCGCTAACTTCAAGAAGGCGGTAGTGGCCGGCGTCCAGGTGCGCATCACTGAAACTACGCGCCAGGACGTGAGTCTTGAGGTCGGAAGAATTCAGGAGACAGTAAACGTCGAAGCCGCACCGTCGCTGATCAATCCCTCAAGCGCGCAGACTGGGCAAGGCCTCGACTCACAAACTCTAAACACGTTGCCCCTGGCTTCTCCAAACTTCCTCTTTCTGCTTTCTCTTTCCTCCGGTGTCTCCGGAGAACCGACGGACGTGAGAACTGCTGGACGCGGAACCGCAGACGTGAGTGTAAATGGGCAGCGCACCAGCAATAACAGCGTCTCGCTCAACGGCATAAACGTCAACGACTTTAACCTCGCCCACTTCGATACGGTGCCATTGCCGAATCCCAACACCCTGCAGGAAATGAAAGTTGCCACGTCGCTTTACGACGCAACTCAGGGCAGCAAGGGTGGCGGCTCGTTGGGCCTGGTAACCAAGACCGGCTCGAAAGATTTTCATTGGGACCTTTACTGGCAACATCGCAACGACGCCCTTAACGCCAACGAGTGGTTCTTCAATAAGAATGGGACGAAGCGCGGCCGTCTGTTGCAAAACGTTTTCGGCGGCAGCGCCAGCGGGCCAATTCCGAAGGTTGGGGGTTTCTGGTTCTTTAACTATCAGGGTGTGCGCGCGCGCAATGGCATCGACCCGAATGGCTCCAGTACAGCACCGACCGTGCAGGTGTTTCCGACCGCCTCCGATGGCACTACCTCTGCCGCTCTTCTCGCCCCGGCTTTCGGTCTGACGACGGCGCAGATAGATCCGGTAGCGGTCAACATCCTCAACATCAAAGACACACGCTTTGGCGGGCAGTATCTCGTGCCGCGCGTTGGACAGGGTGGCTGCGGAGGTGTGACTGGTGGCGCAATCGGCACATTCCGTTGCCAGTTCTCAGCCATCGCACCGATCATAGATAACCAGTATACGATCAGTTACGATCGCAGCTTCCGCGGCGATAAAGACAAAATCACCGGAACCTGGTTCTGGGACGAAGGCTCAGTGGCTAAGCCTTTCGGCACCGATACAACGTTGCCAAATCCACGCAACGATTTTCAATGGAATCGTTACCTGGCGATAACTGAGACTCACCTTTTTAGCTCGACAAAGATCAACGAGCTGCGCCTCGGTTATAGCCGGTTCCTGTTTGGTAACATTCCGACCGATACGCATCTGGCGAGCGAAGTTGGCGCTACGGCTAACGGCCAGTTTCCGGGACTCTACCGCGTTGGGGTTACGGGATTGTTCTCCCTGGGCACCGGTGTCAACGACGATCGTGTAACTATCTCGAACACATATAACATCGTCGAGACATTTTCGATGATCACCGGCAAGCACAGCCTGCGAATGGGTGGGGAAGCCGTTCAATATCAGTTGAATCGCTTCAACAACTTTGCCGTGCGCGGTTCGCTTACGTTTGGCGCCACTTCGGGAACGGGCAATACTTTCACTGCGTTCCAGAATTTCTTGCGAGGTGCTCCCACCGCCCTACAATCGGCCTTTGGTGATCCGGCGCGAAACTTCGTGGCCACCGACTATGCC
>DATBRN010000167.1:0-10087 GCA_036560225.1 Pyrinomonadaceae bacterium
CACCCCTTTCACTTCAAACGAGAGCGTCTTGAAATTACTGACTTCAACGGGCGAGTCGTAGAGAATGTCGAAATTCTGCGCGCGAAACGTATTTTTTGGACCTGGGACTGGCGGTAGTCCGGTTGCGACCTTCCACGGCTCCGGCGCCAGCACATGGAGAGTCGATGGCGCGTTCAGTAACCCTGCAGGATACATCAACAACGCCGCATTGTTCCAAAATGCATGTTCCGAATTAAGTTCACTGGTCCTGACTGAAAGCTCGTTTGCATATACTCGGTAGGTAGCGCGCCAATCACGCGCGCCGAGCGTTGCAATGTGCCAGGTGTTCTTGTTTATCTTGGTCCACGATAATGGCTTGCCTGCTGCATCGGTCGCTCTGAAATCCTGTACATGCCGCTCAAATTCACGGATTAGATATGATCCTGGTGTCCAAACAGGCATGACAAGATCCGTTTCAAGCGCGGCCACTCCGGTTGTCTGTTGTAGTCGAACCTCAACCTCGAGCAGGTGCGTATGCGGCTTCAACATTGAAACTGTGAAGTCGATGTCCGGTGGCGGATCAGGCTTGGTTTGAGCGCCGAATGAAAACGCAGCGACCAGGAGCAAGAAAGTAAGACCGAGGACCGTGAAGTGTCTACTCTTTTCTCTTTTCATTGTAACCAGTCTGTATTGTTGGTCTGCGATACCGACATGTTACTACGAAGCGCTCCAAGCAACCTAAATACTGGGATCCTAAATACTGGGATCCTAAATACTGGGACCGCGGGCGTCTCGCCCGCACTGAGCGCGCAGCGCGAACAACCCTACCGCTACTTGCTAGCCACCATAGCCCATCATCACGTCGCCATCTCAGACTATGTGGCAACGTAACTTGAGGCGGGAGTGACGTCCACCGTTCCAGTAAATACGTTGAGGAATGCCTTAGTAGAAAGCCAATAGCGACGACGGCCGCGACAGGGCGAGGACGACGAAAGCGGTGACAGGTCACCGCACTCCAAAAGTTTTCCTCGCCACTGTTTTGCAAAACTTTTCAGGAATAATGACTCCAATTTTTGTAGCCTTGAGCCGGAGAACAAAATGCTTGTAGTGGCTTGTAGCAACTGTGGGACTAGGAATCGCGTTGACCCTCGCAATGTAACAAAACAGGTTGCGAAATGTGGCAAGTGTGGTACGCCCCTCGATGTGAGCAAGGCAGAAGGTGCTGCTGAGGAAACAAAGCCTTTGGTGGTGACTGACTCCACTTTTCAGCGGGATGTGCTGGAGAGCAAGCGCGGGGCTGTCCTGCTCGATTGTTGGGCGCCCTGGTGCGGACCCTGCCGCATGGTTGGCCCTATTATGGATCAGCTTGCTGCCGAGTCGAATGGTCGCTACCGCGTGGCCAAGTTGAATGTTGATGAAAACCCGCACACGGCTGCCCAGTTCCAGATTCAGAGTATTCCTACCATGCTCATCTTCAAGAACGGAAAACTCGTTGACCGCCTTATCGGCGCGCAACCAAAGCCGGCAATCGCGGCTCGACTTTTGGCCCACGCGGCCTAAAAAAGGGAAAAGAGGCCAAGGGGGTAAAAGGGGAAAAGGGAAAGGGGAGGGAAACAGAATCACCTTCCAAACTCGCGATCTACTCCTTCCCCTTTTACCCTTTACCCTTTTCCTCCTTTTACCCATTTGCCCTTTTACCCTTTTACCCTATTGCCCTGTTCCTGTGCTTTGCCCTTTCCTCCCTCGTTCCTTAATATCAGGAGTGCTCTTCAAGGTTGCCGAGTGTGAAAGGATTTCCCTGCGATGTTCAGAAGAATAGCCTCTACGTCCGCGTCGTGGACGCCGGTGCCCCTGCGGCTAGCACTGGCTGCGGTCTTTATCGCCCACGGCTCTCAGAAAGTATTCGGAAGTTTTAGCGGCCCGGGGCTTGCCCAGTTTACTAGTGCCGCGGCGCCATTTCCCTTCATGCGTCCGGGATGGTTGTGGATGGGAGCCGCAGCCTTCGCCGAACTAATCGGAGGTGGGCTGCTATTGCTGGGATTGCTTACACGAGTCGGCGCCTTCTTAATTGCGTGCGTCACGGTGACGGCAATCGCCGTTCACCGGCAAAGCGGTTTTTTTGCAAGCAACCAGGGGTACGAATATCCGCTGGCGCTGCTCGCAATGTGTCTCGCATTACTCATCTCGGGAGGTGGCATGGCCTCAATTGATCGCAACCTCTCGAGCGGACGAAGAAGGTAAACGCCCGTAATAGTAAATGGTCAGTCGCAAATAATTTTGCCTGACAAATCCGACCTTGCGACTTTCTATTTACTATTCACCATTGACGATTTACTGATTCATGAAACGCTCACCACTTGTCGTCATCTTCACGACGGTATTTATCGATCTGGTTGGTTTCGGCATCGTCATTCCGGTGTTGCCCTTCTACGCCGAGGGCACACGGTTTAATGCCAGCCCGCGCACCGTCGGACTGCTCTTCGCATCCTATTCCATCATGCAGTTGATCTTCTCGCCGATTCTCGGACGTCTTTCCGATAAGCATGGCAGACGGCCGGTACTTTTGCTTTCGATCATCGGCACCGGCATCGGGTTTTTGATTCTTGGTTTTGCGAAAACTCTCTGGATGCTTTTCGTCGGCCGCATCCTTGACGGTATTACTGGAGGAAACATCTCAACGGCACAGGCTTATATTGCCGACATCACCACCAAAGAAGACCGCGCGAAAGGAATGGGTCTGATTGGGGCTGCCTTTGGTCTCGGTTTTGTTTTTGGTCCAGCCATTGGCGGCGTTTTGAGCCGCTGGGGCGTTGAGGTGCCCTTCCTGTTTGCTGCCGGATTGTGCTTCGCAAATGCGCTGCTGCTCTATTTCACTTTGCCAGAAACCATTACTCCAGATCACCCGGCGCGGGTATCGGCGGCGAGAGGGCGCGGACTGTCGCAGTTACTTCAGTCGCTCAAAGACCCGCGCCTGGGCTTTGTGCTCGTCATCTATTTCTTCTTTATCGTCTCTTTCTCAATAATGACCACGGCGTTCTCGCTCTACACAATGTTTCGCTTCGGCTACGATGCGCAACACACTGGTTATCTCTTTACCTATGTGGGCATTCTTGCGGTTATCGTGCAGGGAGGCCTTATCGGCCGGCTGGTAAAGCATTTCGGTGAACTACCTCTGGTGATTGTCGGCGCCTTCTTATTTGCCGGAAGTCTTTTTGCAGTTCCTTTCGTCGGACCACACAGTGGCGGGCTACTCGGACTGCTGATTGGCGGTGGCCTTTTTTCGATTGGAAACTCTCTTTCCGGACCCGCGTTGACGAGTCTGGCATCGAAAAGTGTGGGTCCTTCGGAGCAAGGAAGCGTTCTGGGCGTAACACAATCAGTGGCGAGCTTGGCAAGAGCAGTTGGACCAACCCTGGCGGCGTTGCTGATTCACAGCGCCATTGCTTATATAGGTGCTGACGGCCAAGCACATTTCATGAGCGACCACTCTTTGTTCGTTACCTTTTGGACTGCCTCGGCAATCATGCTCGTCACTGTCGTGATCTCACTCTACTTCGCGCGCACGCATGCGGCAGACTACTCTGAGACTGATGTCGCAGAAGCCGCGTAAAGCTCAGGTAGTGCTGCTTGTACTCAACCCAGTCCGCGTTGGCGGACGGATGATAATAGCCCAGCGATTCATCGCTGGGATCACGAATTTCGCGGCGCAGTCCGTGGAACGGACGACTGAAAGATTTGGTCTTGGCCACTAACTTCAGCCGTCCGCTTCACGGACTAACCCATTGCTACATCCCTTCCCAGCAGTAAACTGCTGGGCTATTGTCAGTCGTCCGCTACGCGGACTGTCGGATAGCCAAGAGAACTAGTTATTTGAATTTCTTCAGAAGAACCTTCTGATCAAGTAGAAGATCAAACTCAGCGCCAGGGAGACTATCACCATCGAAACGATTGGAATGTAAACCTGCACTCGCTCACCTTCATAATGAATGTCGCCGGGCAACTTCCCAAACCAGTTGAAGCCACCTGAGTAGATCAGGAGCCCAACAAGAATCAGACAGATACCGCTAGCTACAACAAATAAGCCAATACCACGGTTCATGATCGAGTTCGTGAGTCTTCAGCGCGATTCTAACTTTCACGAGTTTTGTCACCCTTTCTGATGGCAACTCAACTCTGCCGTGCAATTATTTGACAAACTGGCCCACCGCACCGTCCGGCTTGATGATTTCCTTCAACGCTGAGTAGGGCACCACGACCTGCTGCGGCCCGGCGGCATACGGCGCCACCTGATAGGGATCAAAAGTTATTCGCAGGCCCTTCTTTGTAATGGCCCAGTGTTCGTAATTCGTCAACTCCGGCGCGGCGCCTTTTTGAATCCATTCCTCGTCCTGCACCGCGTCGGCGCCTTGCGACTTTGCTTGCTTCTTAAGATCCTGAATGCAATACGTCGAGAGAACCTGCACATATTTCGATCCGGGCTGGAAAAGATCGGCCAGTTTCAGGGTCTTCCCGTTTCTCAGGTCAAAGTTGACAACTTCCGTGTAGGAGTTTGGATGAGCTGCACCCGCGGAATAACTGCTCACAGTGAATTCAATGCTGATCAGATCGTCTTTTGCCAGCGCGACGACATAGCTGGTGTTGATGTCGCTCCCGAGAGATTCGCTCGAAGTCTCAGTAGTTCCTTCAACGGCGGGTTCGTTCGCAGACTCTGCCATGTCCTTCTTGAAGTCATTCGCCTTCCGGGTCATCAGGCCACGAACCGTCTGATTAAACTTTTCGAAATTCGGATCGACCGATCCGGTCAACTGCGGATACTGAATGTCGATTTCATACTTTGACTTCTTGTTGTTCTCCTTGATTTGCCGCGCGACGATCTCAACCCCGTGGGTGAACTCAATCGGTTCCTCGTGTAGGGAAAACGCCGACTTCTTTTCACCGCCGGGTTTGGTCCAGTTTCCGGCGATTTCGATTGCTCCATTTCCATCTTGCTTCCAGACTCCCTTGAAGACACCGGTCTGTTTGCCGTTAGCATCAAACTCTTCGAGAGTCACATTGCTGTCTTTGTCGATAGCACCGCGCACATCGATCTTTTTTCCGACCTTTTGGTAAAAATAGGAGCCGGTGAGGTTCTGGCCTTCGCGCACAAGCTTCATCTGTAAACCAAGTCCGTCGCCGATCGAACCCTTGAAGAATTTGGTCTCGGTCGCCGTCGCGGTGGTATTAGTCTCCGGATGTACGCGCTCAGGGCCCGGGGCTGGCACTTCTGTGTTCGGTTGGGTCGACGTGGATTGTCTGCGGCAGGCGGCCACGCTCAAGAACGCAATCAATGAGATCGCCAGGACGACCTGTTTTTGTAGATTCATCATCATTTACTGACCGACGCTCTCTCTGCGCCTTCGCTCAACCAGCGGCCTCCGAGCGGATTAAACCACGGCGTAAGATCTCTTGCCGAATATCTGCAAATGATAACTCGCAAAGCCTGCCACCAGTGAACAGTTCATTCCCGGTCACATCGGCGACAGCAAATGGTGGTCGAGGAAAGTTATCCAGCTCTTCATCAGTTTCAAAACTAACTTCGGCCAAAACGAGACCAAGCAAATCTCCGAGAAACATGTCGATTGAAAACTTGCGGCCCTCAAACTCAAACGGGTACCGGTTCTTGCGAATCTCGTTGGCTGCAAACACGGCAAGCATTTCCGCCTCAAGTGCGTTGAGATAGATGTTGGTGATTATAGTGCGCGAAGAGTCTGCCGGGTTCGGGGCAAACTTCTGCGTAAACTTGACTGTCCATTTGTTGGTTTGCGGATCACGCATCTTCCTGAGACGAAGGCGGGTGCCGGTCAGGTAGTTATCGGTGATTTGTATATGCGGGCTAGCGCGTGTCAAACCCTCCGGCAGGTCCTGCAAGAGGTACCGCCGTTCGCGCTCCACCCGCGCATACTTACTGTCGGCGGGGACGATAGTGTTCTCGTTTGTCAGTTTTGCAACGCCCATTTTTTAACGATCAGTCTGAGTCCCTTTTCCTTAGGCAGAAGTGACAGAGCGTTTCACAACGGCGATAACGTTGCGCTTCGGGCGCCAGTCTTTTTTCTTCTTGGTTGTGCATCCCTTTCCAAGCGCCAATCATACCATCTGATCTGTTGTTGATTCCTTCCGAACAATGCGGCTTTGCCGCCGCACAGGGCGGAAAGGCTCCGCCTTTCTGCACGGATCCTCTTTACTCGTTGAGGCTCCGCCTCATGAATCGGAGGCGTAGCCTCCGGTAGGTTGGTGGCTTAACGGTAAGGCATAGCCTTACCACACTGTGCGGCGGCAAAGCCGCGAGAGTGCTTACTGACGATAGCCGTCGATTAACGCGCATCAGAACGAGCAAAGCGCCGGTTCCCTAGCGCTGATGCCGCTTCTGCAGCTCGGTACGGATTTGGGTGAGTATTTCGTAGTAACGCCAGGCGACCGGCGCGTTCGGTTCCTGATGGTGATCAGGTTTGAGAATCAGGTCACCGGTGGCTAGCAAGACTTTCCTGACCTCTGGGTTCTGCCGCACCTTCTCCCGCGTCGCCGCTACGATAAGTCGATAATGTTCTCCAGGAGTGCCTGGTCTGTATTCGAACCGTTTCCCTTCAAAGCTAACCCAGGTGATGCCCATCTTCTTCATATTCTGCTCGGCAAGTGTTCCAGCGGCCTTGGCTTCGAAGCTTGTGAGCTGACTGACTTGTTCACGCGTGTACTTCCATTCGAGGCCGGGAAATTTTGCGCGCGGGTCAGTCGGTCCTTCCGGATACTTCATCATCTGCCAAAAACCTTCCAGGCTCGCATAGCGTTTTCCTTTAAATGTGAATGGGGTGGCAGCAAAGTTAGACAACAGGCCGAGTTCATTGCGTTTGGAAAGTATGACTTCTCCAGGTCCGGCCTCCTGCGGCATTATTTCCCAGCTTGGCGCGCCCTCTTTCGGAACTGGCGCCCACCAGTGAGCGGGATAACGTTGATCGCGGGCAAGCGGCGGTCTTGGCTGCTCAGATTGAAGGGCCGGGTGGTGCGAGGGGGTGAGCAGCAAAAACGATAGAAAGCTTGCGATGGCGAGGGTGTGATAACTGAAAATTAGATTCAACATAGAAACGTGCCGGAAGGTCGTAAAACCTTCCGGCATCAATTTGCGCAGTCAATGTCTGATAGCCTGGTAGCTCTTACTGATTTGTTTGCGCTGGTGATGTCCCCATATTCTTCATCGGCATCATTAGCCGCCCATCGGCATGACGTGTGAGCGCTAGAAAAGCAGAATCCTGACGCAACGAATCAAACACGGCATCCACACGCGCCTCCATCATTTCTTTGGACCGCACTGCGTGGTAACGCTCATATTGATAGAAGTGGCGCTTGAGAAGTTCCAGCGCCTTTTCGCGTTGGCCATTCTGAGCATAAATTGCGGCCAGGTTGTAAGAGGCTGGCAGCAGGTTCAGGTTGGCGCGCGCAACTTTCAAAGCCTCATCACCGTGTCCTGACGCTGCCATGAAAACAGCAGCGAAGACGAGGTTGTAAGGATCCTTTGGATCAAGAGCGAGTGCTTGCTGCGTATACTCGTTGCCTTTCACCAGGTCTCCCTCAGAGTTCCAGTACACCGCCAGATTTCGATAGGCAAGTGCCAGCGGATACACCTCGACCGACTGTTCCATCAAGCGGAGTCCTTCTTTAAAGGCGCCTTCGTGGATCGTGATCTTGCCCAATCCGTGCAAGGCAACAGCGCGTGAAAGCGGGTCGGCTGGCATGTTGAGTATCGCGTCGAACGTTGCGCGGGCTTTGTCCCAGTTGCCGATATGATGACGATAGAGTTCGCCAAGATAACGAAGCGGGGTCGGGTCAGCCGGATCCATCAGTCGCGCCTGCTGGTAGAGTTTTTCTGCCGTCAGATAGCGCGCACTGTTTTCGGCAATGAGGCCGCGGCGCATGGTGAGTTCGATGCGTGCACTCCTGCGGGCTTCAAAAATCGGCGAGGCAAAATCTGGAGTAGCAGTCAGAGTCGCGGCTTCGCTTACACCTAATTTCTTCAGTTCCTTGGCCGCGTCCTTTGCTTTCTTGGGAAACAGGCACTTCTGCTCGAGCACCGATTGAAAGAGCTTGACCGCAGCATCTTTTTCGCCGGCCGCTGCCTTCGCTTTGCCTTCCTTCAACTGGTCGTCGAGCGCGGTCTCGCGCGTTTTCACTTCTGTTTGGACGACCTTCTCAAGAACCTCTACTCTGAGCTTACCGTCTTTGTTCTCAACGCGAGTGACTGCCGTGCCGTCAGGTGTGGCGAGCACCGCCACAGGCAACTTTGCTTCGCCTATGAGTTGCGGCGCGTTGGCAACGGTGCCGTCGGCCAATTCCATCGAGATGCATTGTGAGGCATAAAGAGACAATGTGCGCGAGGTGCGCAAGCTCGACTTGTTCAACTCCTCCTTCGAAGCAGGAAACCAGTAAAGGATGAGTCCCATCGCCGGCGGGTCTTTTGGTTTCCGAACCTTCCACGGCACGTAATAAACCTCCGGCGCCGAAGCTCCTCCACCACCGCTACCGCCTGACATGCCACCGCCACCGCCACCACCGCCGCCGCCGCAGGTGGCCCACGCAGGGGACACGGCAAATAGTGTGATTAAAAGAATAGCGAGGGGACGAGCGAGTAGGGACGCAAATGGTGTTTTCATAGTTGTTACCTTTGGCAGAACAAAGCAGTTGAGTCCGGATCAGAGTACGGGGAGATCAAGACAATAACATTTCCACAACGGTTCAAGAAAGGCGAAACGGCTCCCGTTTAGCGATATGTTTTGGGTAATGTTGTAGGGGTGGCACTCCGTGGCCACCCCTTCGTTGATTCCCATAGCGGCCGAAAGTAAGTGACAAAGTGAAGAGGGGTGGCTACGGAGTGTCACACCCCCTACAATCATCCGGCTTTCTTAGTTTTCCATTCAGCCAGGCGTTTTTCTAAATCGGCGGTGTTAGCCTTCGCTTCTTTACCCAACACTAATGCCCGCTCACCTGCCGCGATGGCTTCAGGTGTCTTGCCTTGTGATGCTAAAGCACGTGAAAGTGTGTACATGTTGCCGAAGGTTTCTTTGACCTTGATCGACTGCTGTAGCCAGCCCATCGCCTCGGTCGGGTCCATCTTCTCGTCGCTCAGGAGAACATAGTTCGCAGCCTGCAAGGGCGTGCGCCAATCGTCGGGCTTGGCCGCTGCGACGGCAGCGCGCGCTTTCTGGAGCGTGAGAGCTTTCACATCCTTCACTTCAACCGTGAAAGGAACCCGCACCTTCTCCCAGCGAATGTTGACCTGCGCGGAATTGTCGTTGATGGGATCGATCCAATACTCCAACCACTCCTTATTCTGGCTAACCCATTCCGGCTTTACTTTCACGCGCAATGTGTCTTTGGCAGAATCGTAGTCGAAGCTGCCCCATTGGTTGGCCACGCCGTTGAAGATAATGGTCCATTCGTCCTTGGTTGGAATTGTGTGCAGACTATAACTGCCCGCGGGAAGCTTCGGGCCATTGATCCAAACGTCGTCGGTAACGACGAATTGCGTTGCTTCGTTGGCGCCGGTACGCCAGGCGTGGCCCCACGGCACGATCGGCGCGTCTTTCGGACGCACGTTTTGATTGTCGAGTGTGGCCTCGCCCTTGGTGCTTGCCTGCTGCTCGGGCAGCGGATCGCCCCAGATTTTTCTACCTTTGACACCAGGGCGACTGTAGGTGATGGTCACGTCCGTCACGCCGATTCTCTGCATGACGCTGGCCTTCTGGCTGGGACGTGGAAGCATTACTTGCGCCGACGTGAGCGGCGTTACGAAAAAGAGAAGCACGAAGAAGGCAAAGGAAGAAGAGTAGAAACGTTTCCGAGTAATCATGATTTCTCTCCTGGTTATTGGGTTTGAGGAATTAGTTATAGCGCATTATACGCTCGTTGCGGTCGGACCTCTAGCTCCGGAGTACGTGTCCGTACTCTTTGCTAAGGTTTACAAATCCGCGCGCCACAATCAATACCAATCCATGGGTGCGGCTCGGCTGCCGCACCGTGCGGTAAGGCTCTGCCTTACCGCTATCTTCCAAATTTTGCCGGAGGCTACGCCTCCAAATGAGGC
>DATBRN010000168.1:0-8601 GCA_036560225.1 Pyrinomonadaceae bacterium
ATGCCGATCAACGCCACACCGACGGTCAAGGCCACCAGGAGCCAATGTGGTCCATAGATGTTCGAGAAACCCGACCAGATCGTGATCCGAAAGAACCCGATGGTGCCGAGGATTAAGCCTAACCCCAGGCCGGAGAGAATCTCGCGCCGCATGACGCGCCACCAATCGCGGAGTGAGACTTCGCCAAGCGCCAGCGCGCGGATCACTAGCGTGGACGCCTGCGAGCCGGAATTGCCCCCCGACGAAATAATCAACGGCACGAAGAGCGCAAGGACCACAGCCTTCTCTATTTCCCTCTCAAAGAAACCCATTGCCGTAGCTGTCAACATCTCACCGAGGAAGAGAATGACCAACCATCCCGCGCGTTTCCTGATCATCAGCGGCAGCGTGACCTGCATGTAAGGCTTGTCGAGTGCACCGGGCTCCACCGCGGCCATGCGCAGAATGTCTTCGGTTCCCTCTTCGATCAGCACGTCGATCACATCGTCGACAGTCACGAACCCAACCACGCTACCATCCTCTTCCAATACGGGTACGGCGAGGAGGTTGTACTTGCCAATCTTCTGCGCCACAACTTCCTGGTCATCGAGTGCGTTTACCGTCACCGGCTTGATGCGCATGACTTTTGTAAGTGGTGCCTCCAGGTCAGCCATCACCAAGTCTCGCAGTGAAACAGAGCCGAGCAAACGACCGGTTTCGGGTTCCATGACATAGCAGGCATAGATCGATTCTTTCTCTTGTGCGACCGAGCGAATGTGTTTGAGCGCGTCAGCAACGCTCATCTTTGGGTTGAGCTGAACGAACTCGGTCGTCATGATCCCACCGGCAGTATGGGCGGGATATTGCAATAGACCCTCAAGCTCCTGCCTTATTTCTGCGCTGAGCCTTGGCACGACGCGGTGCCGTTCGTGCAGGCCCATTTTTTGCACGATGTCTGTGCGTTCATCTGCCGAGAGGCCCTCGAGAATTTCAGCGACGCGAGCAGGCTCAAGCTTCTCGAGGATAGCGGCGCGGCGCCGCATAGTTGGCTGGTTGCATATTTCAATGGCGCGCTCCACCGGCAGCATCGAAACGACAGTAGCAGCTTCAGCCAACGTCAATTGATTTATCAATTCCGCGAGATCAGCGGCATCCAAATCCGATACTATTTGTCCGATGCCGACGAAGCTCTCATCAAGTCGGGTGTGGATGCGCTCCAGGAGTGCTTTTAGGTCTTGCGCGGGCATGGGTCACCTCCAAGATCAGCAGGCAGCAGGCAGGAGCAGTCGGCAGGAGCAGTCGGCAGGAAAAAACCATTTTTCATATATCATTTCACATTTTTCAGTTGTCATTTAGAAGAGTCCTCAGTCGCTAGTCGCCAGTCGTGAGTCGCCAGTAGCCAAGTGCCTGTCCGTCCCAATGACAAATGAGAAATTTGAACTGATATATGAAAAATGGTTTTTTCCTGCCGACTGCTCCTGCCGACTGCTCCTGCCGACTGCTCCTGCTTCGCTCAGTCTCCGGGTTGGAAACGATACCCGATCCAGGGTTCAGTGAGAATGTATTTGGGGTTGGCAGGATCGGATTCGATCTTCCTTCGTAGTTGGCCGATGAAAACGCGAAGGTACTCAGTTTGTTCGGTATAGTTGCCGCCCCAGATTGCGCCCAGGAGCTTGTGATGGGTGAGCACAGCGCCTGGGTGCTGGACCATATAGAGCAAGAGTTCAAACTCTTTCGGCGTAAGATGAATCTCCTGGTCCTTCACCATCGCGTTGTGTCCTTCGGGATCGACGCGAAAATCCCCCACCTCAATAACTGCCGATTCTCTTGCTGCTCGAGCTGATGTACGTCGGATCGCAGCACGGATCCGGGCCAACAATTCATCCATGCCAAAGGGTTTGGTTACATAGTCGTCGGCGCCCGCATCCAGCGCTTCTACCTTCACCCTTTCTTCACTCTTAACGGAGAGCACGATCAAGGGCACCTGAGAAATCAAACGCAGGCGGCGACAGAATTCCAGTCCACTCATGTTCGGCATCGATAAGTCAGTAATTACCAGCGCCGGGTGCCAGTCGTTGAACAGGTCCAGCGCCGCTTCGCCGTCGCCGGCTATGCGCACGTCGAATCCCTGCGTCGACAGACCGGTGCGCATCACGCGACCAATCTGCGGTTCGTCATCAACAACCAGAATGCGTTGCTTTTCCTTCAATGCCTTAGAAAAAGAAAACTGCTGGCGATCACTTGACCTCTGACCTCTGACCTCTGATCTCTGACTTCAGACCTCTGCTTCCTCAGTCCCCAGTTGGCAATATGACCACAACCTTCGTTCCCTTATTGCCCCTTGCATCCTCGATCGAGATTCGCCCGTCGTGGGCTTCTACGATGCCTTTCGCGATCGCGAGCCCCATACCACTGCCCACGGGCTTGGAAGCGGCCGAATCACCATCTCGCATAGCGCGAAAGAACTTGTCGAAGACGCGATCACGCAGCGCGTCGGGAATTCCTGGTCCCTCGTCCTCGACTGTCAACTTCACGGTGCCGTCGTTATCGGATGTCGCCGAAACTCGAATGCACGTTCCCGCCGGCGAGTATTTTGCCGCATTATCAATCAGTGTATAGACCACTTCGGCAACGGCCCGTTCATCAACGCGAACACTGGGTAACTCATCGTCCAGGAAGGTTTCGATCTGATGATGCCGGGTAAGTGGCGTTGCGCGCGTTAGTGCCGCTCGCAGGATCTCTTCAACTGAACCCCACTGTCGTCGCAGTCTAATCTCACCAGCTTCGATGCGCGCAAGTTCCATTAAGCCTTCGATGAAATGATCGAGGCGGTCGGCCTCTTCGTTAATCACTTCCAGCATCTCCTTACGGCCTTCTGGAGTCAGGTTTACCTGCCCATCGTCGCTGTTCCGGGTTCTCAGTTCTTCAAGCAAGGTGGTGACTGAAGCTTTGATTGAGGTTAGAGGTGTACGCAGATCATGGGTGACGGCGTCAAGCAAGGCTGACTTCAAGCGCTCGCTTTGCTTCAAGGCTTCGGCCTGACTCGCCCGCTCAAACGCGGCTTGCAATTCCTGGTAAAGTCGCTCTATCTCGCGTCTTCCCGCTTCCGCTTCCTCCGCTCGTCGCTTCGCGCGGGCTGAAAGTTGACCGACAACCAAAGCTGTTGTGAAGAACGCAGTCAACGCAACCCAGTTCTGGGAATGCGCGATCGAAAGCGTGTAGAGCGGCGGGAGAAAGAAGAAGTTAAAGCAGAACATTGCCAACACAGACGCTAAAAGGGCGGGCCTACTGCCCCAAAATAGCGCCACGAACAGGACCACCAGCAGGAAAGCCAATCCTACTGTCGTGGTATTGATCTGCTCATGGAAGGGAGCAAGTAGCCCGGAGACAATCAGAGTGCCGAACACAGCCCCAACGTAGCCGGCCCATCTCAGATTCACAAAACTGCGTTCCACGCGCTCATTGTAAGACAGGTGATCAGAATCGGGCAGCATAGCCACTCGTCGAAGACTCCACATCAGCACCGGAAGCGGACCGGGATCCCGTGCGGGCAGCCCGCCTGGGTTGGTGGTAGCGACCGAGCAAAGACTCAAGGAACGGAAGACTCACGATTGTCATGGTGACTCTACATCAGTACCGGAAGCGGTAGCGACCCGCCGAGGACTCAACGTTGGCCTATACCCTTACTATTGCGGCAATCCCCCAATCAGCACCGGATTCGCAGCAATCGGGCAACACTCAACGTTGAACTATTACGACCTAATCACATCGGTCCAATCTTGTCTCTTCGGCCGGTCGCTACCGCTTCCGGTGCTGATGTGGAGTGCTTAACGAAAGTGAATCTATTGTTGGCGATTCTTTCTTTGGGGGTTGTGCGGGCGTTCCTGGCGCGGCAACTCGATTTTTCTTAAGCTCCATTTAATCACCCGGCCACTTTCCCGTAACACGGTCCTATTACGGTTAGTGTGGAAAATATATGGAGGGTAAAGAAATGGTTGAACGAACAACCAAGCGAAATCCAGAGGGCAAGGTCATGTGCATCTCATGTGGGATAAAGATCCGCGACAAGGCCAGCCATGATTCTTATGGGATGTGCCTGAAGTGTTTTTACAACATGTTGGCACTAAGACTACGGACTCAAAAGCCTGTTTCGGTCCGGGAGTTTGTAAGCGAACGCTGACCTGGGTTCGGTCGGTCAACCGTCGGCGAGTTCTTTGGGCTTCACAATCCAGTCGAGCTTGCCTTTCTCTGCGAGGGCTTTGCTCCAGCTGGAACCATTAAGATCAATCTTGGCGAGTGTACCCGTCGCCATGTGCTCGAGATGGTCTGTCAACAATCGCAACAGTTCCTCCATTCCGGGGTTGTGACCCACCAGCATGACGCTCTTCCGCTCATCTTCGATTTCGGACACTATTTCCAACAATCGCGGCGAGCCTGCTTCATAGATTCGTTCGTCAAAACGGAGTTCGGACTGCAGGTTCGCAATCTTGATGATTGTCTCAATAGTTTCCCGAGCCCTGACGGCCGGCGAACTCAACAGCAGATCGGGCATCAGCCTTTTCTTTCGAATAAACCTGCCTATGACTTCCGCGGCTTCTTTCCCGCGTCCGTTCAGTGGCCGATCAAAGTCCTGAAGGTCTGAATCCTTCCAACTCGATTTCGCATGTCGCAATAAGAACAAGGTTTTCATAATTGAGTTTGTAATCTGTTCAGTTAACGTTCATATGTCTGTAACAAGACGCGCTCAGAATGCGCGGGCATGATTTCTTATGGCAATCATCGATTCCCCGGAAAACTGTTTGTCGTTGAAGGTATTGATGGCAGCGGGAAGTCGACTCAGTTGGCGTCGCTCTACCAGTGGCTGAAGGCCGAGGGCTATCCGGTCTTTTTTTCAGAATGGAATTCATCGCCGCTGGTGAAGAATACGACGAAACGCGCCAAGAAACGACACCTTTTTACCCCTGCGACTTTCTCACTGCTTTGAAAATCAGGCTGTTACGTCGCTCTGGTTGCTGAACCACTATGTGAAGCTGCGGACCAAATATTTTCGCAGGGCACTATTGCGTTGGAGAGGATGGGAAACAAACGATCTCATGGGCCAACTACGGCGCTGCCCGCCACTCGTACGTTAACAATGTAAAGCAAACTGTTAGTTTGCGATGCTTCGTTGCCACCAACTTGCGTCTAGGCCACGAACGCAAACTAACAGTTTGCTTTACGTCCAGCCGAGTGCCGGCCACGGAGTGCCGCCCCGCAGAGTTACTAATCAGTATTCGGCTTGCTTGACATCTAAAGTCAGAGCCAAAGGCTCAGCCCTGGCTGACTCTAGTCTCGAACGGCAGATCGAAAGATTATGGAGCGCGTCACCGTAGTTATTGCCTGTTTGTTCAAGCGCAATCTTAAACTCGCGCTCGGCTTCGCTGAAGCGACCCAGCAGAGCGAATGCTACGCCAAGATTGTTGTGGCTCGTGGGAAAATGGTCTTTCGATCGATTGATGGCTTCCTGAAACAGAGCAGCGGCGTTCTCGTAGTTACCTGCCTGCACCGCCATGACTCCTAACCGGTAATAAGCCTCTACATAAGTTCCGTTTGAAATATCGATAACTTGCTGATATGACTTTGCTGCCTCTTCCTTGCGCTTCAAATCTTCGAGAACAACCCCAAGCGCGTAAAGAGCTTTAGGATAATGTCCATTGCGGGCTTCTATGGCTGTTTTATATTCAGCCACCGCTTCCTCGGATCGCGACAACTCGTAATTACACACTCCTATGTTGTAACGCGCCATAGCGTAAAGATCGCCAGCCGATTTCTGAACCCGCCGGAATTCTTCGATCGCTCCTTCATACTGCTCCTTAGCAACTTTTGCATTGCCTCGTTCAATTGCTTTTCGCGCGTCGTCGTTAGCCAAACCAACAACAGCCGTGCCCAAAAAACAAATCATCAACAGCCCCAGCAGACCTACTTTCTTCAGCATGATCCTCGTCCCTTCATTTAAATAATTTCTGAACAGACGTGCTGAGATTAGGAGCACTACTCCGATCTAGTCTCTCCCGTTATTGCGGAAAATTGACTGATCTTGCTGAATAGTTGGGAAGTGAACGATTAGTGCTGGAAGGCTCTGCGGTAAGCCCTTGGAGTCAATCCGGTGAGTTTATGAAATAACCGCGTGAAATGACTTTGATTATTGAAACCTGTACGTAGTCCAACTTCTACTATCGGTAGTTCGCTTTTGGTTAACCATCCCTTCGCGCGCTCGATCCTGACCTTGATTAGATACTGATGCGGCGCCAGGCCGGTAGCCTTCTTAAACTCGCGCGCGAAGTGGAAAGGACTAACGCCCGCGGCGCCTGCCATTTCTGCGAGGGCAAGGTCCTGCTCGTGATTTTCCTCGATAAACTCAGTAGCTTTGCGAAGTTTGTATCCGGTCAGTCCTCCCCTGAAGAACTTAAACTCGGGGCGCGGCTCGGAGTAATGCCTGAGTAGATGAACGGCCAGAACATTAGCAAGCGATTCGGCGTAGAGACGACCACTCAAACCTTCTGAGTCAACTTCGCTGAGCAAAGCCAATCCCACATTGCTTAGCAGCAGGTCACTTGGAGTGGATCTCTCTACGATTTCTACCGGGTACGGAAGATTCTCAGAGGCGGCGGCACTTTCGACCAAACCGGGCTCCAGGAAAAGAGAAATGAATTCGGACTCTGCATCAACCCTGCCCTGAAAGGCCCGACCTGAGGGAATGACGCACACGCTGTATGGCGTGGCCGTCTCGCGGATTTGTCCGCTTGCTGTGCGCAACTCGCCTTTGCAATGACCGAGTGAGATAAAAATGGCGTGCTCATTATGCCGGTGCTCAGGGATCAGTCCCTGGCCCAACCGGTAGTGGGCAAGGCGCAGGCCTTGCCATGCAGCTGTTCTTTTGAAAACAACCGGCAACGGTTGAACGTGATCGTGAACATCGAGAGACATGAGACTTATGCCACTGCTCGTCGCCTTCCACGTTTTGTAATGCCCAAAGGAGGAGCCGTATTGGTAGCAAGTGCGCGAAGACGTTGCCGAATTGCCCCGCGCGCCCTGGAGAACGCCTCTGGATCACCATAGAGTTTAAAAGCCCAGTTAGCTGCCATCTCAAGAGCATTTATCTCGAAGGCGAGTTGCGCCGGCGCGATACCGCGCTGAAGATGGCCTGCCGCCTGCGACTCACGCACTGCACGTTCGAGGCCTTCGAGCCATTCCTTCATTATTTCGGCTATCCGGTCCCGAACCGGGCCGGGACGACTATCGAATTCTGCTGCCGCTGCGGCAAAGAAACAGCCTCCTCGAAAAACCTCTCTCTGCACATAGTCGAGCCAGATATCGCAGAGGTTCCAGAGACGTGAAAGACCCTGCGCCGCTTCAAGGGCGGGTTGGACCACCTCGCGAATGAAGATACCGCGCGCCGCTTCGATGGTTGCTAGTTGTAGTTCCTCTTTGGAACCGAAATGGGCGAAGAGTCCGCTCTTGCTCATTGCCAGTTTCGACGCCAGCTGTCCAATGGTGAGCCCTTCCAAACCTTCGGCAGAGGCGACGTGAACGGCGACCTTGAGGATCGCATTGCGAGTGCGCTCGCCCTGCGCCGCGCGTCCGGTTAGCAAGGACCTCTTTTTCGTCGGCACAAATCTCCTCCGGCAACACTAATCTGCCTGGCTTTATAGCACGAACGTTCGTTTTAAACAAGGAAAGCAGCTTAGGAAGGCTCGGAACATTTGGAGGTTGGGAAAAATTGCAGGTTGGGAAGGTGGGCTTGCCCCGCGGAATGGAGCAGAGGCAGCCAAGAGCAGAAAACCATTTTCCATATCACATTTGTCATATCTCATTTACTATTTTTATATGTCGTCGCGGCCTAGAGCGATTGGCAATGAAAAAATGCCGATGAAAAATGACAAATGAAAAATGTGATATGGAAAATGGTTTTTTGCTCTTGGCTGTCGTCTGTTTGCTCCAGCGGGGGCAAGCCACCTTCCCAACCTGCAAATTTGCGTAATAACATACTTGACTGACCATTGATTCCGTGGTTCGCACAAGACGGCTGTGCAAGATTCAGATTTAAAAGCGCCGATTCTGTACATTTTCTCCGGACTTCCGGGGAGCGGTAAGTCGGCGCTCTCGCAAACGATTGCGCGGCAACTCAGCGCTGTCTATCTGCGAATCGACACAATCGAGCAAGGATTGCGGGATCTTTGCTCATTTGAGGTGGCGGGCGAAGGCTATCGTCTCGCGTACAGAATCGCGTTTGACAATCTCTGTGTCGGAATGAGCGTCGTCGCGGATTCGTGCAATCCGATCGAACTAACAAGGCGAGAATGGGAACAGGTAGCGCGCGATGCCCGAGCTGACTACGTTAACATTGAGGTTGTTTGCTCCGAGCCCAACGAGCATCGCCTCAGAGCGGAGACACGGAGTGCACAGGTGCCCGGGTTGAAGCTGCCGACGTGGGACGAAATCGAGAATCGTGAGTATCACGACTGGACGGTCGAGCGAGTAATTGTAGACACTGCGGGTAGGTCGACGACGGAGTCCGCAACTTATCTTCTCTCTAAATTGTCTCGGCGGCGCGCCTAACAAGACCGGAGCGGCGGGAGCGTC
>DATBRN010000169.1:0-25087 GCA_036560225.1 Pyrinomonadaceae bacterium
TGCTGCGCACGCCGCGCTTTCGCGAGCGCGTATTTACGGCAGCGGAACGCGCATACTGCGAAAGCCATGGCGCAGTGGCGGCGCAACATTATGCCGCGCGCTTTGCCGCAAAAGAAGCGATGCTGAAGGCATTACAAACGGGTTGGCGCGGCGGGATTGGCTGGCAGGACGTGGAAATCGCCACCCGCGACTCCGGGGCACCCTATCTGGTTCTCCACGCTTCTGTGAGGAATTTGTTTAACTCTACTGGCGCAACGGCCGCGCATCTTTCACTGTCGCACACCACGGAGCACGCCATAGCACAGGTCATATTGGAATAGACCTACAATAACAGTCGACTCCAACACTGGGACCGCATCAGACGTCTCGCCCGCAATGAGCGCGCAGCGCGAACAACCCTGGCGCTACCTGCTAGCCACCATCATCCAACGTCAACTGGCAACCTCACACTAAGTCTTGGTTGCTTTCCTCAAAACTCGAACCCAGTGTGACGAAACATTTCGTGAAACTGATCGTATCAACGAAGAGCACGCAAGATCCAAAAGCAGTTTCAAGTCAGAGAGGAGAAGGCCGTGAAGTCACAAGTACTAACTGCCATTGCAGCGCTTTGTTTATCCTTCCCAGGATTGTTTGTTACGAGGTCTGCCAACATGGCTGCTTCGACTTCTGACTGGCCGCAGTGGCGAGGTCCGGATCGTAGCGGAACATCGCAGGAGCGGGGCCTCCTTAGACAATGGCCCAAGGAAGGACCGAAACTCCTCTGGCAGGTGAACGATATAGGAGACGGCTATTCAACGCCGGCGGTTGTCGGAACGCGGATCTACCTCATGAGCAACCGTGGCATGGAGAATGAGTTTGTCCAGGCTCTTTCAACTCAGGACGGAAAACCTATCTGGACAACGCGCGTCGGCAACGTTGGCAACCCGAAGCAAAATCCGAATTACCCGAAGGCCCGGTCCACTCCGACCGTTGACGGAGCTTTCATCTACGCGCTTGGTTCGGACGGTGATCTGGCCTGCCTTGAAGCCAAGAGCGGCAAGATTCGCTGGCAGAAAAATATCCGTAATGAATTCGGCGGCCAGCCGGGCGAATGGGCTTATGCAGAGTCTCCGTTAGTTGATGGTAATGTCGTTGTCGTAACCCCCGGCGGCGCGCAAGCCACGATAGTGGCGCTAAACAAAAAGACGGGCGCAGTCATCTGGAAATCGGCAGTCCCGGGTGGCGACCCGGCAGGTTATGCATCGGCGATTGTTGTTCAGGCTGGCGGCCGAAGACAATATGTTCAACTCCTCGAGAAGGGGATAGTTGGAGTCGATGCGAAGACCGGCCAGTTCCTCTGGCGCTACAAGGAGGTTGCCAAGGGCCCAGCGCAGTATTTCACTCCGGTTGCGCGTGGCGAGTATGTGTACGGCGGTGCCCTTGGCGTCGGAGGAGGGCTGGTCCACTTAAAGTCGGACAATGGTGGCGTCGCCGCAGAGCAAGTTTACTTCACGCGCGGCCTTCCGAACGGCATCGGCGGGGCAGTGCTGGTTGGTGAACATATCTACGGCACGGAAGTGGGGCAGGCGCTCGTTGCTGCTGAGTTCACCACCGGAAAGGTGAAATGGCAAGCCAAGAATTTCGGCTGGTTCTCGGTGGCCTCCGCCGATGGGCTTTTATATCTTCACGGCATAAATGGAGAGGTTGCGTTGGTGGAGGCGACCCCAGAGGCGTTTCGCGAAAAGGGCAGATTCACTCCGCCAGCTCCCCCGAAGCATTCTCAGAATGGACCGTTTCCGGAAGGATCATTTGCGTATCCAGTCGTTGCTAATGGCAGGCTTTACATTCGCGATCTCGGTACATTGTGGGCCTACGATATTAAGGCAAGCCGTTAGACACTAACACCGGTTGGTATCGCCTTTGGGAGGACGCAGGGTTCTTTATCGCATCGCGTTCACAAGCGTTCGTCTTCCTCGCGTATCCACGTCCACGCGAGTCGACGATTGTGGAGACCAACTGTTTTCCTGTACCTCGAACCGAGGTGGTCTGGAACGTTGGGTAACAACAGCTTCGGTTGTTACCTCCGTCTCAACCACTTCTCCGTTTCCGTCTCTAATGGAGTCGGGCAAATTCCCGTGAAGGAAACACTCAACGTGAGGCGCGAGTTGCTCGGTGACTGCGATCAATTCGCGATGCGGGCAGGTCACAGTTGAAAGCGCGCCGTTGTCGGCGTCAATTTCGACAAACTCTATTCCTTCGGGGCATTCAAAGTTTCTGCCACCCAATTCGGGTTTTAAGTCAACCGCTGCTTTCACAAACTCAGTCCAAGCAGGGAGGGCAGCCTCCGCACCTGTCAGGCCGAGTTGCTTGTTGTTGTCAAAGCCAATCCAGACGACGCAAACAAGGTTGGGTGTGTAGCCGACAAACCACCCATCGCGTGAAGTGCCTGTCTTGCCGGCGATGGCAGTGCCCTTCACAGCGTTGCGGGCGCCGCGCGCTGTTCCGTGATCGACAACGGCGGCAAGCATATTTGTAATCATGTATGCCGTCGTCGGACTGATAACCTGCGAATCAGGACCGTCGTTGTTGCCAATGTGGAGTCCCGGCGGTTCGCCCACGCTTGTAATGATCTTCGGTTTAACGTGGTGTCCGCCATTCACGAAAGCCGCGTAGGCGGCGGCGAGTTCAAGTGGCGTCACTTCTTTGGTTCCCAGGGCCAGCGATGGATAACGTTCTGGCCTTGGCAAACCAAACTTTGTGCTGAGGTTCGCGATGCGTGCCAAACCCGTTTGCATGGCAATATCAACTGTAACGACATTGAGCGATTTGACCAGCCCCGTTCGCATGGTCACATCATGCATTGAATAGCCACCACCGTAGTTTGCCGGACGATAGATCTTGTTGCGATCGTAGGTGAATTCGCGCGGCGAGTCTGAAAACATCTGCACTGGCGACATTCCATCCTCCAGCGCCGCAGCATAAACAAAAGGCTTGAAAGTTGAACCGGGCTGGCGTCGGGCGTCGGTTGCGCGGTTAAGTTGCGACTCAGCGTAGTTGCGACCACCGACCATGGCCAGTACGTTGCCAGTATTCGGGTCAAGAGCGACGAGCGCTGCTTGTGGTTTCGCAGCGTTTTTATAAAGAGGATCAAGGCGATCCAATTGACGTTTGACTGCTGTCTCGGCGAGTTGCTGCAGGTCGAGATCGATTGTTGTGTAGATTCTTTGGCTGGCAGGCGAGTCGAGTTGTGATTCCGAAGTTCGATTAACGAAGTCGACGAAATATGGCGCTAGTGAATTGTCGGAATTGGAAGCTGGAGCTACGGTAACAGGTTCCTTCGAGACCGTGGCGGCTTGATCTTTGCCAATCCAACCCTGCCGCGCCATCGCGTTTAGCACCTCATTTCTCCGTGCCTGCGCGACATCAGCATGTTGCGTCGGCGAATAGCGATTTGGCCCCTGGATCATCCCGGCCACCGTTGCAGCTTCGACGAGAGAGAGGTCTTTCAACTCCTTGCCGAAGTAAATCCTGGCCGCTTCCTCCACACCACGTACTGCCACTGCGCCGCGCTGTCCGAGGTACACTTCATTGCAATAGAGTGCAAAGATCTCTTCTTTCGATAGCCGCTGCTCGAGGGCGACAGATAACATCGCTTCCGCGTACTTGCGTTGAAAAGTGCGTTCTGGAGAAAGATAGGTATTTTTGACGAGCTGTTGAGTAATAGTCGAACCGCCCTGCCCGACGCGTTCGTCCCCAGCGTTACGCATCAACGCGCGCGCGATTCCAAAGAAGTCAACGCCAGAGTGTTGAAAAAAGCGATGGTCTTCAATTGAGAGTATGGCGTGGACCAGTACCGGCGGTATTTCGGAATACTGAACGGTCGCTCGCTTTCCGGCTTTGGAGAGTGGATCATTGGAGAGAACTTCAGGCTCCAGCGCAAACGAATCGCAGGCGATGCCATCAGCCATTAATTGTGAGATTTTGTTGTGGGCGTCGAAATCAATGCGAACAACAGACGGCGTACTCTGATTAGTTCGACTAGGACGAATTTCAATTCCGAACTCTGTTTCATGAAAGCTTCCATTCCAAACAGTACTGCGTCCCGATTCGACGTACCCTGCCCGCCGCAATGCCATTATCAAATCAGCGCGCGCTAGTCGTTGGCCAGTCTGGATGAGACGCGGTGCGGCGTAGAGACCTGGACGACTAGTCAGGTAACCGCTCTCTAGCCGAGCGTCAACGAGTCGGGAGTAGTACTTATAGGAGCGCAGAACAGCGTCGCCGCCGGCGATCAAAGCTATTGCAACTATGCCGCAGAGGGAACGAGAGAAGAGGCGTCGATTGCTTAAGGGGTCACCATGAAAAATGGAGTGAAAGCTCAGCGACAGCCGGCGTAAAGAAAGGTTTCTATGCTCGTCAGCGATGGATGTGACTTCTATAGCCATAAAAAGACAAACGAAGCCAAAAATGGATAAATCCTGAGCCCAGGAAGACCGCAAACTTGCCGCCTCCGCCCTTCAGTGCTTCACAGTTCTTCGAATGCTTTCTATAAAGTCCTAATGGAATATGAATTCTTGAGCAGAATACGCTGATAATACAAGTTTTCACGGATTTATGGATTCAAAATTCGGGAACTTCATCTTTGCTCTAACGTAGTCGTTCTTTATAATGCTGTACCTTTCATATCGCAAACCGCTGGTTGGCGGTGTGCCCGATAAACTCAGTTTGTCTGTGGTCTGCGCGCCCACAACCTAACAGTTTTGTTAAGTATGTTCACAAATCTAAGCCTGGAGTTCTCCTATGCCTAACACAAAACACGTCAACGCACGTTCTGGCGATGTGCTTCTGCTGATCGGCACAATGAAAGGCGCTTTTGTGCTCCGTTCAGACAAACAGCGCCAGCAATGGGAAGTCGGCGGACCGTACTTTCCCGGTCGAGCCATTTATGCTCTTGCTTACGACGATCGAAACGGCCGGCAGCGGCTCTGGGCCGCAGTCAACAGCTCCTACTGGGGATCATATTTGAGTTCGTCCAACGACTTCGGAAAGACCTGGACCGAACCCGAAACCTACGGCATAAAATTCCCCCAGAAGGAACCGGCCGCAGCAGCACCCATGCAGGACGCAAACCCTGCCACTAACACCGCTAAGGACGCGGATCCTGCTTTGAAACAGATCTGGCAGATCGCGTTGGGCCACCCTGATGAGCCCGACACGCTTTACGCTGGAGTCGAGCCGGCGGCGCTGTTCAAATCTACGGACGCAGGCGAGAGCTGGTCGCTTGTCAAAGGCCTCTACGATCATCCGCACCGCTCGCAATGGATGCCGGGCGGCGGTGGGTTATGCTTGCATACGATCCTGCCGGACCCTTCAAATAACAAGCGTTTGTTTGTCGCAATCTCAACCGGCGGTGTCTACCGTACGGACGATGGTGGAGAGAATTGGCAGCCACGAAACGAAGGTGTGCGTGCGCAGTTTCTGCCGCCTGATCAGCAATATCCAGAATGGGGTCAGTGCGTTCACAAAATCGTCAGTCATCCTTCAAATCCACAACGTCTCTTTCTCCAGAACCATTGGGGTCTATACAGGAGCGAGGACGGTGCCGATTCCTGGACCGACATCGCCAACGGCGTGCCCTCGGATTTTGGTTTCGCGATGGAGATGGATCCCCATGACCAGAGTGTTTACATAATTCCGCTTGAGTCGGATGAGTTTCGCTGCACACCGGAAGGAAAGTTACGGCTCTATCGTACTCGGAACGCCGGCGAATCCTGGGACGCTGTGGCAAATGGATTGCCGCAGGAGAATGCGCTGGAGACAGTGCTGCGTGACGGGTTGTCGGCAGACGACGTTCAGCCCACCGGTCTCTATTTCGGTACCCGCAGCGGAAAGTTGTTTGGATCTACAGACGGTGGCGAGTCGTGGAACGCGATTTTCGAGAGCTTACCGCCAGTGGTTTGCGTGAAGACGGCGGTCATCCAGTAACCCGCGTTTAGCTGCGTTGGAACGTCACAAGAGAACCAGGTTCTTTGCAGCCGGTAATAAGTTTGAATTTTATGTGGCTCCCCAATTACATGTCGTCACAATAGGAACAACCAATGAAACAATTTATCACCTCCTCCTTACTCGCAGTTCTTTTTGTTGCTGTCCCCGCAATTGCGCGGGCACAAGAGAAGAAGGAACCTCAATCCAAGCTAGTAGAGTTTCACATGGCACTGTTGAAACGTGGTCCAAAATTCAGCGCTGCGGGCATGCCGAAAAATATACAGTCGGATCACGTGGCGAATGTCTTGTCACTACTAGAATCCGGGAAGGCTGTCATCGCCGGTCCGCTTGGGGATAACAGCGACATTGCCGGCATTTTCGTATTTCGCGCGAAGTCGGCAGATGAAGCACGCGCGTGGGCCGAAAGCGACCCAGCGGTGAAAGCCGGCTTCTTTGTTGCCGAGATGCATCCGTGGTGGTCGGAAGATGTGATGAAAAAGCCTTCTGCCCCAATCAAACTAACGACAGCTTATCTTGCTTTGTTGACGCGCGGCGCCAAGTGGACGCCGGAAAGAACTCCCGCGACCGAAGAACTGCAAAAGGCGCATCTTGCGAATATCAAGCGCCTCGCCGAAATGAAGAAGCTCGTGGTTGCAGGACCCTTCGGTGACAATGGCCAACTTCGCGGTATCTTTGTGTTCAAGGTGGCATCGATTGATGAAGCACGTGCCCTAACTGAAACAGACCCGGCGGTCCAGGCGGGACGACTGGCGATCGATATCCATCCCTGGCTGGTTCCCGAGGGAATTCTTCCTTAGACTTTCGAATCTTTTGAATCTGTCTAGTTCGTGCAATTTGCGGATGGCGACCTGGTTTTAGATTATGATTACTTTTAACGTTGCAGGATTCTTAACAGATTTTACCGATGGGAAGCGCCAGATTGTGGTCGACTCTCCGGCGGCGACAGTGGGTGAGGCGCTTGATAAGTTGTGGCAGCAACATGTCGGTTTGCGTGATCGGGTAGTTAATGAACGCGGAAACCTCAGGCCGCATGTAAACATCTTTCTCAACGAGGATAATGTCCGGCGCAAGCAACTCCTCGAGACAACGCTTCCAGAGAATTGCGAGATCACAATTCTGCCTGCGGTTAGCGGTGGGGCTGGTTAGGGAGGGGACTTGTCCCCTCGACGGTGGCACAAGTGCCATTTCCAAACGGATCAAATAGTAGAGTGGCAGAAGGGCCGTTCCCAAACTGACCTACTACGGTCATTTTGTTTGCGCGAGCAGGATTACTCTAGGGTGCGTTGAAGCTTACTTTTTGGAGTCGATTAATGAAAGCAACCTGGAACGATGCAGTTATAGGGCAAAGCGACGATACGGTAGTTGTTGAAGGCAATCACTACTTTCCATCCGATTCGGTTCACAAAGAGTATCTTCAGCCCAGCAACACTCGTACGATCTGCCCCTGGAAAGGCGAGGCCAGCTATTACAATATCGTGGTTGATGGCCAAACCAACAAAGACGCTGCGTGGTATTACCCGGAGCCAAAGGATGCTGCGGTCCAAATCAAGAATCGCGTTGCGTTTTGGCGCGGCGTGAAGGTTGAAGATTCATAACAAACTAATGGTTTGCGTTACTATCCAGGGAACTTTGTCCGGAAAGCCGCCGTATATCCACCAACATGTATTGTCCCACCTGCGGTTCAGAGGAACGACAACCTAGCCAGTATTGCCGCGCTTGCGGCACTGATATGCGTACTGTTCGTAGGAGCCTGGAACGGCCCGACACGATAACAGCTTCCGCCGTTTTCGCGCGCGAACAGATAAGCCAGGTAATGGCGGAGAAGATCCGGGAGATAGAATCGGCAGATGATCTTAAAACGGTGGCGGAAGATGTGCTGCCGGAGATTGAAAAGTTTCTTGAATCACCGGAAGAGAAAAGACTGAGGCGCATCCGTACCGGAGTAGTCACCGCGGCCATCGGTTTAGGCGGGGCGCTACTGCTATTTTTGATGAGTCTCAATGCGCACGAACTGATACCGTTTATTTCTCTGGGCGTCGTTACCTTTCTGATAGGCATCGGCATGGTGATCAACGGCCTTGCCTTCACGGTTCCACGCAAGAAGATCGACGATCGTTCTGAAGAAGCCGCGTCTCAACGGGAACTCGAATCGCGCATGAAGAACGTGTCTTCGGGTAACCAGCTTTCGCCATTCTCTCAGTCGACTAAAGATCTGTCCGGGTCGGATCGGATTGTGGATCAACCGTCAGTCACCGAGCACACCACACACCACCTCAAGCCGCAGAAGCCGTAAGGAACGATTAGACGTATGATCCGTTTAGAAAGGGGACTTGTCCCCCGACGGTGGCACAAGTGCCATTTCTAAACGGATCAAATCGTAGAGTTGAAATCGCGGATGTCTTTAAAGGGAGTGTCGCGGTTAGTGAAATCCGGGCGGTAGTAGTAAGTGGCGCCATCAAACTCTTGCAACCAGCCCTCTTCCATTCTCAATTCATCAAGCGCGGTGAGCGCTCGCAGCCATTCGGTCTCGGTTATGCGCCGGGAAAGCAGAATGTAGCGTTGATTCGTAGCGGCCTGGTTTGTTGGGTAGTACTGAGCCATCAACGAAACGGCCACTCGTGGACTAAGCTCGTCTCTGATCCATTCAAGCGACTCGCGTACCCCGCCGATATCATTCGGCAAAACCAGCAGCCGAATAATGAGTCCGTGCTGAAGCAAACCAGACTTATCGAAGATCAGCTCATCGCCAGTCTGAGCGTACATCTCGGCGATGGCTCGGCGCGCGTGCTCTTTGTAGCCGCCGACCTTGGAATAAAGATAACCAGCCTCGTCCTCGGCGTATTTAAGATCAGGCAAATAGATGTCCACAATCCCTTCAAGCAGTCGCAATACGCTGACTGAATCGTAGGCATTTGTGTTGTAGACGATGGGAAGTTTCAATCCTGCCTGGGCGGCGAGCAGGATGCCGCGCGCCATCTGCGGCGCGAAGTGGGTGGGGGAAACGAAGTTGATATTGTGACAACCTCTGGCTTGCAATTCCAGGATGATCTCAGCGAGACGTTCGTGGGTTACTTCATTCCTGAGTTGCTCTTTGTGTGTTTGTGATATCTGGTAGTTCTGGCAATAGACGCAACGGAGGTTGCAGTTGCCAAAGAAAATGTTACCGGCGCCACGTGTACCTACCAGTGCTGGCTCTTCGCCGAAGTGAGCCGTGTAGGAAGAAACGATAGGTAGCCGACCCGAATAACAGGCGGCAATCTCATTCTTCAATCGATTGTTCAGACAGTCGCGCGGGCAGACAGTACAGCGTTCGAGCAGAGCCTCGAGTGCCGCCACGCGGCTCGCGAATTCTCCGTTTTCGAGCAGTCGTAAATAGGACGGCCGGCGTTTCGTCGGACCTTTTACCTCTGACATCTAACCTCGGTCCTCACTTATGACTTCGAAAGTGCACAAAGTGCGGTTTGTGCGTTTCCACCAGCTCCGATGGCGCCATTTTCGTGCTTTGCTGCCAGACGAAATCCATCTCCGCATGTATAGTGCTTAGCGCCAGCCGAGCTTCGAAAATCAGGAGCATGCTCCCATAGAAAAGAAAGAATGCTCCTCCCAGACCAACTATCACCGGTACCAGGTTGTAACGTGGACTGGTGGGTATGACGCCAACAATTCCAATGGCCACGCTGGTGGCCACAAACATTCCCGTTGCAAGGTAAAACGTCACCATCGCACGTTGCAAGATGCGCGCGCGACTGGTCAGTTTGTCCAACTGATCGAAAATCATGCCTTGTCGTTCTTTGTCCTCTAACCGCGTCTGAGCAAGCTCCTCCAGTTTGTCCAACAAAGTGCGTACTCGGTCAACCACGCGACCAAGCCGCGACGATGTTGAAAGAATCATGCTGCCGCAAGCTGAGATCAATACCGCCGGCGTGATCATCGCCGTCAGCACAGCAACTGCTGAAGACATCGGATCAACCTCGGCGTCTTGGTCTCCGTCTCCTCGTGACAGGTTTTACCGGGGCGCTTTCTGGTGCTGAGGGTTCCATGGTTTTAGGTTTCATTTTCTGCTGAATCAGGTCGAGTACCATTTGCTGTGAGAAATCGCCACGCGTGTGCACCTCGTTGCCTTCGGCTGTTATGCTCAGACCCCTCAACAGCGACTTTACGGACTCGTCTGGAACCGAGCTGGTGGCATAACGCAAAATCCCCGAATACAAGTTGGCGATTATCTTGGCAGTGTCCGGATTGTCCGCGTTAGACACACCACGAAGCATGAAGTTTGTGGAGTCCATCGTCAGCGCCGCATAAAAGTCGCCCAGGTTCGTTTCGCAACGTGGTTCACGCGCATTCGCATCCGTGCCCAACATGCCGAAGCTCTTCGCAAATGAATGCCACGGCCTGCCCGCAATGCTGACGAGTACGTTTGTATCGCGCACCAGCGAATTCAGCGTTTCCGTATTAATGCGGCCCTGGCCTGCGCCTGCATCGACGGCCGCCCTCAGATAACTTGGCGAGCCGGCCGCAATCGTGTTGCCATTGAGCGCAACTAATCCAACTTCCGAAAAAGATTTCAGAAAGGGATTCTTTTCGGATTCCTTAACTATTGGATCAATAGTCATCAATCCAATCGTCTTATCGGCATATCTCTCATCGCGAAGTTTTCCCTGCGACGCCATTCGCGCCAGGGTCAAGAGCGACTCGGCGCTAAAATCCCCACCCGACACAGCCATCAATTCGGGCGCCTGGAAATTGAGATCCGCGGTTGGCTTCCTGAAGCGAACAGCCAACACGATGTACTCCACTTTCGTCGGGTCTATGCCGGAGTTTTTCTTGGCTTCTTCGAAACCCTTCCGCATGCCTTCAACATCTTTCGCGGGCAAGAGCTTTGGCACCGCTTCGTTCAGAATCCGCTGTGGGTTGATATAGACCAGCAAGTCAGCCTCAGGCAGGCTGCCGAGGGAATAGATCACAGCCTGACTTGCAGGCGAGGAGGGTGAGTTAGTGGTGATGACCGCAGCAGAATTTGTTGCGGCTAATTGCGGAACGGTGCTGGTTTGGCCCAACGCATTTTGCGCCGAGATGTTTATCGCAGCCGTTGCAATAACAATAAAAACTATGGTGGGGAGATTAAGAATTTTTCTCACAGCCTAAAGCCTCCGTTCAGAGTTTTTTGCCTATGTTCACACAAAAGATGGTCTTTTCGACAGTTTTTTAAACCCACTCGAGTTTCCGAACTGTGAATTCATCCTGCACATTACCGGTATTAAGGGTTGAGGCGGGTTCGAAAAGAAGAACCTCAGCCTCTTCGTCAGCAACCGGTCGATGTTCTACTCCTCGAGGAACGATAATAAACTCGCCTTCTTCCAACCAAACATCACGTTCCTTGCCAGGTTGGGACGAGTCGTCGCCGTTTTCCCGAAACTCCATGCGAAATCTTCCCTTTACAACCAGAAACATTTCGTCTTCAGTTTCGTGATGATGCCAGGTAAACGGTCCCTGGAATTTTACCAGTTTGAGGTATTGCCCGTTTAGCTCGCCAACGATGCGGGGGTTCCAGTGATCCTTGATTAGCGAGAGTTTTTGACTGAGATTGATCTTGTCCATATTTCTTACGAGCAGGATCGAAACTGAAACAGAATACGTTGCTGATGATGGATCGGTTCCGCCTGGCTCATGACCTTTCACTGTGATGAGTATATTGCGTCGAGCAATTTGGCAAGGCGATATCCACTCTTCGCAAGCTGCTGGCGCACCACTTCACGATTAAGCTTTTCATAGTTGCTCGGGCGCGTGATGTCGAAAACGGTCTGCATCACTGGCTGACCGTCGCGCATGACCGGTTGACCACGGCTAAGAACGGGAATCGTTCGTTTGCCAACGATCCTCACTGACCGGTACGTATGATCGCGCGAAAGGTAAAGGGAATCAGTGGCCCACTGGGCCGCCCAGGTGTTTACCGCGCCGTGCGGATCCCAACTCGCTTTTGGTTTTACACTCTGCTTTAGAAACGTGCCCAACGTGTCGGATGTGATCTCCTGGCCAATCAAGTTCATCAGGGATGTAACCAAAGTAAAGTCCCAGTAGGAATGGAGATTCTTCCGATCGTTGTCGATGATCAGATCGTTGGCGCCTTTATCGCTCGGTAGGTTTTTCTGTTTGATTACCTGGGGGTCTCTGACGATCGCTATCCTACCGTTTGGTCCATTGACATCGATAAACCCGCAGCCGACGTGGAGCGGTTGATGAATGTCGCCCAGAAAATGAACTAACAGTTTCAACGCATTTCGTTCGCTGAGAGGATGATTTGGATCGGGATGCCCTTGCAGCGTGCGAATGCAAACGTTGAGCATGTGAACGATATCGTTGTCAGGAGTGAAGCCGGTGCAGGTTTGGTAGCTCTTGCAGCCGAGCGGCAGGTCGTCGTAATGCCACTCGCGGTTTTTCTCGTTGTGCGCGATGTCCTGTAGAAACGCATTCGTGTCCGGATCCGGATCAGTCTTGCCCATGCGTTCCTTCACGGAGTCGGCCCAGGTCGAAATGTTCGCGAGCGTTTCCCCAGGCAGTAGGATGTGCGCGATCTTTTGCGCAGTACGCTGTTTAATACGCAGTGAAGCGATCTTGCCGACGGTCTGGTGCCCTTCGTCTCCCCAGGCGAACGCCGAGCCAGTTGGGCCGAGGAAGAGAAGAACACCAAGCAAAACGGAAATCACTTTTTTCATGCGATCAGGCTCCTTGATTGCCTTTGACCTGCGAACGGCTTTGAAGTGAATAGAACGGTAGGATAACCACCAAATGCTTTATGTCAATGGCAAGGGTCGAGTACGGGCAAGCCGGACGAGTTTCGCTCGCGCAGATTGCCGCGGAAACTCGTCCCTGGAAGTTTGGATTTAGCCGCCTTATTGTCGCGGCAATACCAATGCTACCGGACCAGTAACCCTGTGCAAACTCTTATTCGCGAGTCGCTGAACTTTGATATATGCTGTGAAAGACATCCAATAGTAGACCAGAGAGCGAAATCCGTTTGCTCAACTTTGCCATACAAACAGCTCGCGAGGCGGGCGCCATTCTTGCCGATCGCCTGGGGCGAGCACTTCAGGTCTCAAACAAGGGTGATATCGATCTGGTCACCGAAGCCGATCTCGCTTCGGAGAAGTTAATCATTGAACGTATCAAGTCACATTATCCGCGCCATGCAATTCTCGCCGAGGAATCCGGCGCAACTGCCGGCTTTGAGCTCGTTCCAGGGACGAGCGATTGGAAATGGATCGTTGATCCGCTGGACGGCACGACAAACTACGCTCACGGTTATCCCTGCTTTTGCGTTTCCATTGCCTTGGAACGCGCGGGTTCAATCGAAATCGCTGCAATTTACGACCCTACCCGCAATGAGATGTTTGCAGCTGAACGGGGGCAGGGCGCAACCTTGAACGAACGCCGCATACGTGTCTCCAAAGTGGACGATCTGAATCGCGCGATGCTGTGCACCGGTTTCCCTTACAACGTTCGTGAGCGTCCAAACTTCGCGCGTCACTTTGCGAACTTCACGATGGAGGCCCAGGCGGTTAGACGCGACGGCTCGGCAGCAATCGATCTCGCTTATATAGCCTGCGGCCGCTTTGATGGTTTTTGGGAAGATGGTCTAAATCCCTGGGACATCGCAGCTGGTGTGCTCCTCATTGAAGAGGCGGGTGGACGGGTAACTGATTTCAACGGGCGCGCGCTGGATATTTACACTCCAAAGGTGATTGCCAGCAACGGTTTGATTCACAATGCCATGATGCGCGTGCTGAAATCCGGCGACGTTGGTATTGCGAGGTAGCAACTGGCTTCGTTGCGCTAAAGAGCCGAGCCGATGATCTTGGCGAGTCGTTCTGTTTCGCGACGAGCGCAATCGCGTGTCTCTTCCCCCGGCCGCTGCTCTACATGGATGACGGGATGGTAAGTAATTTCAACTCTTCCCGGCCTGGGGAAAAGTTTGTTAGCCGGCCAAACGCGATTGGCTCCGCGAATTGTCACCGGAAGAATCGGCACTCCCGCCTCTAACGCCATTCGCACGGCGCCGCCTTTCATGCGTTTCATGGAGCCATCAGGCAGACCACGACCACCTTCCGGAAAAATGACAACCACGCCGGAATCTCGTAGCCACGATAAGGACCGGCGAATCGCCTTAGGATTTCCCTCGACCTGAAGAGGCCACGCTCCAAGCAACCTGATAATCGTTCCCACCAGGGGCCAGGAAAACGCCTCGCTCCAGGCGAGAAAACGAACCGGTCTTTTTACCGGTATTGCCAACCAAAAAGGATCACCGTAACTTTGGTGGTTTGCGGCTATGATCACTCCGTTACTCCGCGGAATGTTTTCCACGCCTGTATGTTTCATTCTCCAAAAAAGGCGACTGCCAAGGCGCACCACAGGACGCATGAGATTGATGGTCCACTGCGGTAGAGCCCACTCCACGCGCTTCGAACTCGCAGCGGGCTTCTCCTTTGATAGTGCTTCTGAATTACTCAAGTGCATTGGAAGTTAACAAAGGAATCGAGTGCCTCAAGTTAGTAAAAAAAAGCCCCAGACAAATTTTCCTACGGCAACCCGGACAATCTTAAAGCGACCAGTCGTGATCGATGAATTCCACATGAAGACGTAATACCCCGCCCGTTCCCTTACTCTGACCACGCACAGCGGCGTAAACCGACTGTTTATATTGCTCACTGGACAATCGGATAATTCGACCTACAGGTAAAGGGAGTGTCGTATAAATTGCGGCGCCCTTCGCGCTGATGTTTTCCGTAACCGTCTGCTCTCGATGTTCGACTTCGCCCTTTTCGTTGAAACTCTCAACCAAGATATCAACCGGAATATTGTGACGTGTTGGGGCTCGATCTTCGGATAAAGCCAATTCCGTCGGCGACCATTCTGCAATCGCATTCAGGTCGCCAGACGTTGGACCTCCAAGTTCATAACGCCTCGCGGGATTCTCGTCATAGCTCGGTGGCGGATGCTTTCCCAAAAAGGCAACGCCAACTTCGAAAACAAACGAGTTGCTGCCAGGCGACGCAGCCGCAGGTTTCACATAGCGCACCAGCGCCCAAACTTTGTACTGGTCTTCGATGTGATCGAACACACGCAACTGCCGCGGCATGGGAATGGTCATGTGCAGCAGTCGACCTTTTTCGATCGGTCGTTTCAAAGTGAAGCCGGCGCCAAAGGGCGTGACATCGATAAGGCGAGTGACCTCAGTCCACTCCACGCCGGCCGCTTCACGACAGCGCACGCGAACGGGTAACGAGAGTTCCAATCGTTCGCGAATACGCTTCAAGTTTTGCGGTTCAGACATGTGAAGATTGGAGGTCGCGCTTTATCGATTTCCGCTTGAATTATAAGTGGCTTCGGAGGGCTGCCGCAAACCGCAATTCCGGAAGCCGACCTGCCATCGAAGCTATTGATTTTACTAGGGTTTTGCAGACTTTTGCGTTTGCCAAAAAACCCCTCTTCGGGCTAAAATAACACTTACTTTTGAGCCCTCTGAGTTGCCCATCGCGCGACCACATTGGTGCCTGAATCCGGCGCGCAGAAGCTCACTTCAAGATAGCACTATTGCCCGCATTACATGATGAAAATCAGTCCGAAGCGCGTCAACGCGCAATACCGCACAGCAAAGACAACTGTGGGCGGATTGTACTGGAAAGGTCAATGGGATGGAAACTTCTGAACGGAATCACATAAATATCGAAGACGAGATGCGACGTTCGTATCTCGACTACGCGATGTCGGTGATTATCGGACGCGCTTTGCCCGACGCACGCGACGGACTTAAGCCCGTTCACCGGCGCATTCTTTACGCGATGCACACCGAAGGTCTGCATTACAACAAGCGTTACTCAAAGTGCGCCGGCGTCGTTGGAGAAGTGCTTAAGAAGTATCACCCTCACGGGGACACTGCCGTTTACGACGCGCTCGTGCGCCTCGCCCAGCCCTGGAATCTTCGCTATCCACTTATTGATGGTCAAGGAAACTTTGGCTCGGTGGATGGAGACAGTGCAGCAGCTTACCGCTATACAGAATGTCGTCTTGAGCGTATCAGTGATTTGTTGTTGGCTGACATAGAGAAAGAAACGGTCGATTGGGGCCCAAACTTTGACGAGTCGACTAAAGAGCCGTTGATTCTACCCACACGGTATCCGAATTTGCTTGTCAACGGTTCGTCTGGTATCGCAGTGGGAATGGCGACGAACATTCCTCCTCATAATCTTACCGAAATAGTGGAGGCGTCATTGGCGCTACTTCGTGATCCGAATATCGAAATTAAGAGTCTCCTGAAGATTGTGAAGGGACCAGATTTTCCGACTGGTGCGTACATCTACGGACGTGACGAGATTCATAGATCCTACCTGGAAGGTCGTGGCGTAATTCAGATGCGCGCCAAGGCCTTGATCGACCGTATCGGCCGCGGCACTCAAGAGCGCGATGCGGTGATCATCTCCGAGATCCCTTTTCAGGTTAACAAGTCCAAACTGATCGAACGCATTGCCGAACTCGTGATCGAGAAGAAGATAGAAGGCATTTCTGACGTGCGTGATGAATCGGATCGTCACGGCATGCGTGTTGTCGTTGAACTAAAACGAGACGCAGTGCCGCAAGTGGTCCTTAATAAGCTCTACAAACTGACGCCCATGCAGTCGTCTTTTGGTGTGATCAACCTGGCAATCGTGAATGGGCAGCCTCGGGTTCTAAACCTGAAACAGATGCTGGAGGTCTTCATCGACTTTCGTCGTGAAGTGGTGCGGCGCCGAACGGAATACGAATTACGCAAAGCTCGGGCACGTGCTCACATTTTGGAAGGTTTGACTAAGGCGATCGATGCCCTGGATTTTATTGTCACGCTAATACGGAACTCTCGCTCGGTAGATGAAGCGCGACAATGGCTGACCGGTCAGATGAAAACGATGACCGAGGTGAAAACCTGGAAAGGCGTCCCCGGTGATACCGCACTCAAGACTTATTTAGGCAAACTCCAGAAGGCTATCGAACGCCTGGCGTTTTCGGACATACAGGCCCAGGCAATTCTCGATCTTCAGTTGCGCCGTTTGTCAGCCCTGGAACGTCAGAAAATCACCGAAGAGTATGAGGGAATCATCAAGGTCATCGCTGAGCTGGAAGAGATCCTGTCGAACGAGAGATCGCTGCGACGAGTGATCGGAAATGAACTCGAAGAAGTTAAGAAAGAGTTTGGTGACGTCCGCAGAACAGAAATCGTTGATGAAGGTGTTGAGTTCTCAATCGAAGACCTGATTGCTGACGAAGATGTGGCCATCACGGTTACAAATAGCGGCTACATCAAGCGTACGCCCATTACGACTTACCAGCGCCAGGGTCGCGGTGGCAAAGGGCGATTCGGTGCTGCTGCCAAGGGTAGCGATTACGTCGAACATCTCTTCATCGCCTCGACACATGCCTACATCATGATCTTCACTGACGATGGCATGGTCTACAAGTTGAAAGTTCATGAGGTGCCCGATGCGGCGGCTTCGGCACGCGGGAAAGCGGTGGTCAACCTGATTAACATTCCATCAGACCGCAAGCTTGCCGGTGTTGTGCCGGTGCGCGATTTTGCCACCGGGCGATACGTGTTGATGGTCACGCGCAAGGGCGTGATTAAGAAGACCTCACTGGCGGATTTCCAAAACATCCGCACAAATGGAATCATCGCTATAAACGTGGATGAAGGCGATCAATTGCTCGACGTTGTCTTGACCGACGGCACCAAGAGAATTTTTATCGCCACCCACAATGGTCTCGCTATTCGATTTGATGAGAAGAATGTCAGGCCGATGGGCCGTGCTACGCGCGGCGTGCGCGGTATCGAGCTCCGAAAAGACGATTTCGTGGTTTCAGTCTGCCCCGTCTCCGCCGATGACACGGAGAAAATGCTTTCTGTTTCAGAACAGGGATACGGTAAGCAAACACCCATTACGACCTATCGCTTACAGTCACGCGGCGGGAAGGGTGTCATAAACATGAAAACCACTGAGAAGACGGGCAAGGTGGTCGCAGTTTTTCCAGTTGATGAGGAGTCGGAGATCATGATCATCACGCAACAGGCTAAGCTGATTCGCTTGGAAGCCGCGCAGATCCGCAAGACAGGTCGCAGTGCCCAGGGTGTCAGACTTATCAAGACGGACGAGGGCGATATAGTGACGAGTGCGTCTGTCGTTGAAGCATCGGCAGATGAAGAGACGGAAGAAACACCGACAGAATAGTTTGGCTTTGACTTGAGTGAGCTTGTTTAGAGTTGAGTCTAAGTAGCCAGCGGGGGCAAGCCCACCTTCCCAACCCCGAGATTATCAGGGTCGAGTTCCAAATCTCGATCGAAAGGCTTTCAACGATGAGGCTGAGATCGAGCTGAGTAACCTCTGGGTTGGGAAGGTGGGCTCGCCCCCGCTGGTAGGCAAAATCTCAGACTGGAGCTGTTGAATAACTGACCCCCACTAGCTGGCAAGCAGTCAGGTTTGTTGGCCTCCAGCACCTTCACCTTCTACCCAAACCTCACCATTTGCGAAAACCTCTTTCTTCCAAATGGGTACAGTGCGTTTCAACTCGCGGATGGCCCACTCACAGGCTTCAAACGCGGAGCGTCTATGCGGAGCGCTGACGGCGATCACGACGCTCGTCTCGCCTATTTCCAATCGCCCTGTCCGATGGACTATTCCAATATGCGCAATTTCGAAGCGTTCATGAGCCTCGCGGCCGAGTCGTTCGAGTTCGCGCTGGGCCATTGGCACGTAAGCCTCATAGATCAGATGAAGCGTTTGACGTCCCTTCGTCCACTCACGGGCATATCCGTCCAGCGTTACCGTTGCACCGCATTCAGGTAAGACAACTCTGCGCGCGACCTCTCCGACGTTGATCGCGTCCGTGGTCAGCTCAAAGAAGTCGTGACTTTTTCTCTCTTCTTGAGTTGCATTCAACGCTGAGGCTGGCGAAACGCCAGCGGTCCCGGTGTCTTGTCTCTCGGATTCTTTCAGACTGTTTATCTCCGCTATGGCCCCGCCACTTACGGGTGGAAAGAGAGCCAGCTCATCGCCGTCCCGCACTTCCCGGTCTGCGGATGCATATTCCTGATTCACGGCCAGCAGGAGTGAGCGCCCGAAACGACGGAGGTCAGGAAACTTTTCCAGCACCTGTTCGAACGCGTTCGCGGCAGTCGAGTTTTCTTTCAGGCCAATTTCGATTTCACCGTGCCCGACGACATCCCTTGCCGCGCCAAAAAACAGAACCTTAACAGCTATTTCGTTGTTAGTTTTTTGCATTCGATGACAAATGAAAAATAAGAATGAGAAATGAAAAAAGTTTTCGCCTGACGTCGACTCACCTTATCTCCATCAAATCCCCGCCGCAAATCACTCGATCTCAATCCTCCGGCCACTGTGGCCATTGCCCTTCGCCAACTCGTGAACGCGCGCCCGCTCTTCGTAACCGTCGACAGCACGCGCGAGTATGTCGCGCAACCGTCGCAAACGCTCCGAAGTCACGCGTAGCTCGAGCAGATCCTGTTTCACTTCTGTATCCACTTCCATGGCCGCCGCCACCAGAAACGAAAGGCGTTGCGGCTCAGTGTCGGCGATATCTGGCAGGTTCGCGCGCTCGTCATTTATGGTACGCACCGCTCGCGCAATACGCGTGAACGTTTCAGCAACCTCGCGTGAACTCTCCCCAATCGCTTCGCTATCATCAGCTTCGTCCTCAAAATAGCTGACCCGGGCCACGAGGTACGGATCCCCGCGTTCCACGTACTCTTCAATTCGATACCTGATCACGCCGACGGTCAGGATGTTTGAGCGGCCATCAGGAAAAGACTGCGTATCGGTGACTTTTGCTACACAGCCGACACTGCCGACCGCCGGGACCTCTCGTTCTGAGGTCGAAGCGTCAAAGTAAGACAGTCCAAACAAGTTATTACTGGCTCGAATATCCTCCAGCATCTGCCGGTAACGTGGCTCAAATATGTGCAACGGCAGAGGCACGCCGGGAAATAGGACGACAGACAGCGGAAAGAGCGGCAGTTCGTTCACGCCGCTAACGATGTCACTTGCTTCGCTCATCGATCAGCAAAAACAATTCACCAGGAAACAAAAGCACCCAGTTGCGATATTGGACGTTTGAGAAAACCGCGTGTGTTTATTATGGCAGACAGGCAAAGAGAAGTCAGGTCAGGACCACCTCGCGGCCAGGTCGGGTCTCCTTAGCGGGTGGCTCCGTCGTCCCGTAGGGACGCAATGTTTATAGAACACAAGCCCCAATGATCATTCTGCTCCAGAGGAGCGGGATATGGGGATGTTGCCTAATCACCGCCGGCAACATTGCGCTCCTCTGGAGCGCCAATTCGTTACTTGCTCTTCAACTATAAACATCCGGCTCCTCTGGAGCTAGTGGGCGAAAGATCATTTCGCGGCGATGTGTCTGGCTATCTCAATCGACGACGTGGTGGGAAATGTTCGTCAGACAAGATCCAGCGAGCGAGGCGCCATGCGACGCATTGTTGCCAGCAGCTTTTCCGTCTCAAAAGGCTTGTCGAGAAACTCATCAGCGCCGACTGCGTAGCAGGCGTCGCGAGTTTCGATGCCGCTTGCCGAAGTCATGACCAGAACCTTCGATTCCGGAAGGTGCGCTTTCAGGTATTCAAGAATCCTCAGGCCGACTTCGGGCGAGTCGACTTCCGGAGGCAGGTGAAGATCCAGGATCGAAACCTTAGGTTCGTAGATAGTCGCGCGGCGCACGGCTGTCTGCATATCGTTGGCGGTCACGACGTCGTAGTCGTCGCTGAGCGTCCAAAAGAGCTGGCGGGTGATGGATTCATCGTCGTCGACGATGAGTATTCTGGGCTTCATTGGGGGAGGTACTCCTTAATCCAGGCGTCGAAGTCTGGGCGCTCGGATTAAGCCTGACTCTAAGCAAGGTTTATGCCTGAGCGAGTCAGGTCCAACCACTAGCTGGATCATGGTGAGATCTGGCGATACAAGACTCTTTCGTATGGATATCTGGAAACAAACGGATAGTGCTGTGTCTACAGTTGTGAACACATGCGGAGGATTCGGGAGGGTCTCGGGCCAATCTTAACTACTTTGGCGCCTCGGTACGGAAGAAGTCTATGCCGGCCGCTTGCTCCGGCACATCCAGGCTGGCAACGATCTTAAGCGCAGCAAGATCGATTATTTCTACTGTGCCGGGTTCTGAACCGACGCCCTCAACCGAAACAAACGCATACCGATCGTCGGGAGAAACCACCACGCCATGAAGTACCTTTCGTCGCGTCGGAATCCGCACCAGTTCCTGACCGCTCTTAATATCAATAACGGACACTGACTGATCGCGCTTGTTCGTTGCCAACAGCCGCGTGCCATCTTTAGTAACCGCCAGATTGTAGACTCCTGCACGCGCCGGAAGGCGTCGTGTAACTTTCCAGCTGGCGTAATCTATCTCAACAATCTCGCTTGACTGATTGCAGGCTACGAAAATTGAGGCACCAGATACCGACGGCTGGGCCCAGGTAGGCAAACAGGAAATGTCGCCCGGTTTCGGCGGCTCCATTCCATGACCGCCCATGTCCATGTGCCTTGCGCCACCCGAAACCTGCTTTTGTGGTGACGCCGGTTTCATTCCGCCCATGCTGGTAGCCTTCGTCTCGGAAGAGCCAGGCGCACCGTTCATACCCATCTCGTGCCCTTTTGTCAGCAGGAAGTGTCGCGAGACTTTTAATGTTTGTGTGTCAATCTCCACCAGCATGTCGTCCATCATGCAGGCTGAATAGTGTTTTGTCCCTTGAGGATTTAGGCGCGAGCCGTGCGGCATTGCGCAGGTTTTGATGCGTGCTGCCTCAATCATTGGTTCGGTTGCCACCACGGAAACCGACGAAGGAACCATGTCACCGTGCAGATTAAAATTCACAACCCATAGCAGGCTGCCGTCGGCCGAGAGATCCATGGTAGCGGGGAACAAGCCGAGCGTTGTTTGGCCCAGAACCCGATCATCTTTGGTCGAGTACTTCCAAACCGAACCAAACGGCCGGCCATGCGCCAGTGAAACGTAATAGAACTGTTTGTCGCGAGAGACGGCGACTCCGTGTGGCCCATCAATATCGATCGGCATATCGCCCGTCTGTATTTCGTGATCAAGACGTGCTCCGGCTGGCCCAAAGCGAATCAAGGAAATCCTGTCGGCAGCTTCAGACAAGACATACACGAGGTAGTCTTTGTCAGGTTTTGACTGGGCGAGCGTGGGAGCTGCTGTTCCGAGGAAGATTGCAAAGCCGAAGACGGTTGAAAAGAAGACCAGTAGAAAGATCCTGGCCGGTACCCACACCAGTCCCGGAGGGACGAAATGTTTACAGTCAGCCAACTTCATAAGAGTCTACAGCCCCACGGGAGCTAGCGCAGTTTAGAGTTCAAGCTTTAGCTTGCCGGTTCCGATCGTCGGCAACCTGAAGCTTGTACTCTCAACTCTCGCAATCTGCTATGGCTTATCGGGTTTCTCGGGCTTATCTGGCGGAAAATCCTTTTCATCAATCTCATCGATCACCTTCAGCTCCGCGCCAAACTTCTGGTAGCCACGGAAGCGAATCTCATTGCGGCTCTGCTGCGAGATGTTTCCAAATACGGTCGTAAGCAGAATCTCTGAATGAGAAGGCAACAGGTATTTGTTTTCGTTGATGGTTACCCAGTCGTAATCGATGACACTGCTGGCGGCTTTAATAGGAAAGTCAGGCGGTATTTCCGTGGCAATCTGTTCGAAGCGCAACACGCGATTGGTTTCACGATCGATCCAGACACGCCCGTGAGAGCCAACTGTCGTTGCCGCCTCATCTCCCGCCCTCAGGGTGAGCGTTGAAAAAGCGCGCTCGATTGCATATTCGTAGACTAAAGTGCGACGACCCTGTATCAAGTCAGTATCAGCCAGCTTGAATTCAGTTTTGGACTCCGGCTTAAAAACATCGGCAACTGCAGAAATGTATTCAACGCCGCTGGAGGTCGTGCCCGGCGCAACGTCCTTGGTGTAATCCTTAGTTTCTCTTGCTTCCTGGCCCAGCGGAATGCCATTAACGGCGAGCACTTTGTATTGCTCGCCGCCTTCGGCTCGATACGCGACTGCAATTGTAAGATTGTCCTGAGGAATCCAGTTGCTGGTAGTGCCGTAGGCTCGCGAGCGTCTAATTAATTGTTTGACGATGAAATCGGGCATCGCACCCGCGGCCGCAAGTGTGGCTGTGCGTGTGCGATCCAGAAGCTCGTTGGCTTCCGCCTCCGGTGGCCTTGCGGAAGCCGCGGGGTTTACCCTTCTGCGTTCAGCCTCTTCGAGCGTGCGGCGCAACAATGGGTCGCTGCCGCTCTTGGTTGCCACCAGAGAACGCATGCCATCGGTAAGTGGAAAACCGATGCCGCGCTTGCGGATCTCTTCGACGACTTCATCGCGAAGTTCCGGGTGCCTTGGCAATTGGTAAACCAGATTTACAACCTCGCGGCTGGTCAGCGGCGTCGTTTGAGTTTGTGCTCTACAGAGCGAAGGGCAAAGAACTACAACCAACAACAAGAGCTTAATTATTTTGGGATTCATATTATTACTGCATGAAAAGCCTGCGAATAAAATCACCACTTATGATAGTTGTTCCCGGGGTACAGTCAAACAGGCCGGTTGGGCAGATAATGCAACATCAGCTTTTTCGATGTATTTGGGCCCGGATAGTTGCCCGACCGTGCAGGAGAGATGGAGGGGCTGTAGGGGTGGCACTCCGTGGCTACCCCTGGCTGGGTAAGAGGTCAGATCAAAAACCAAAGTCTAGTAGGTACCTCCTGAAGTTAAAGATCAGTTTTCCAAGGAATTGAGTTAACCGTTACGAAGGGCGGCCACGGAGTGCCGCCCCTACAATCATTGGCAGGCCACTTCACAAGCAAAAACGGTGGATCGCTTGGCGCAGGATGGTTACACAATTATCCAGTTCGGCTACTGGTACAAATTCGCCAGTTCGATGAGCGACCCGAATATCTCCAGGACCAAGCACGACCGCTTCCGCGCCTAGCTGTGTCATCTGGGCCGCTTCAGTTCCGAAGGCTACAGTGCCCGCCGTCTGACCGGATAATTCTTCGAGCAGAGCAACGAGTTTTGACTCGGAAGCCGTTTCAAAACCCTCATCGGCGCGTGCCGCGTCAACCTCGCAGACAAATTCGGGATCGCGCGCTTTCTCTTCTTCGATGGCGGCGAAAAGCAAACTAAGCAGGCCTTCGGGACCTTGTCCAGGTATCGGACGCCATTCAAGGGTAAAGCGACACTCGCCGGGAATTACGTTCTTTGCAGTGCCGCCTCTGATTAGCCCGATGTTGAGCGTGGTGAAGGGTGGATCAAACGCAGTATGTTTGGAGTTTTGGAGTTCAGTGGCTAGCCTTTCGATTCGGTTCACGAGAGTTGCCGCGCGAAAGATTGCCGAGGTTCCGAGAGCGGGATAAGCACTGTGCGCTTCGCGACCTTTGATCGTGACTTCTGCGAGACAATAACCCTTGCCGGCTCGCATGGGCCGCAGCGAGGTGGGCTCGCCAACGATCGCATAGTGGGGCTGGACGGCGCGAGCTTCCGCCAAATGCTTTGCGCCTATCAATCCTATCTCTTCGTCCGCGGTAAAGATCAACGCCAGGGGCCGGCGCAGTTTTTCCTGTTCAACGGTTTCAATCGCCGCAAGCGCGGCGGCAATAAAGGCTTTTGTGTCACATGCGCCGCGGCCGTAAAGCTTTCCTTCACGTTCGGAAAGACGGAGAGCGTCGTTCCAACCTGGATCGTAAGGAACTGTATCCGTGTGTCCAACCAGCGCCAGCTCAACGTCAGGTGGTCCTTCATTAAACTCAGCTCCCGCGAGTGCGATCAGGTTTACTTTTTCAATACCGCTCTGGTCGATGTAAGGGAAGCGTTTGACTCTTAGACCAAACTCCACGCAGCGTTTTGAGAGATAATCGACGATGTTTGAATTCGAGCGCGCCGACACCGAGTCGATAGCCACCAGTTCGGCAAGTGTTTCTTTCACATCCATCTCTGTTTTTTGCAAAGGAAGAGCGGGGGCAAGCCCACCTTC
>DATBRN010000170.1:0-13326 GCA_036560225.1 Pyrinomonadaceae bacterium
TCGCGACGCACGTCCGCGCATGTCACTACTGTTTACGAGATCGACATGACGCGCGTTGCCAAACTGCGAGAAGAAAACAAGGATTCCTTTGCGGAACGCACAGGCACGAAGCTCAGTTTCATGCCGTTCATCTTTCAGGCGGTAAACAACGCCCTGCGTAAGTTTCCGATCTTCAATGCTCAGGTTAGCGGAGACCAGATCATCTACAAGCGCGACATCAATCTCGGCATGGCAGTCGCACTTGATTGGGGCCTGATTGTTCCCGTAATCAAACGAGCGGATGATCTTTCAATCTCCGGACTGGCGCGTGTGGCAAAGGATTTGGCGGAACGCGCTCGCACAAAGCAATTGAAGCCGGATGAAGTTGGTGGCGGTACATTTACTATTACGAATCCCGGTGTCTTTGGCGGCTTGTTTGGTACTCCGATCATCAATCAACCGCAGTTGGCAATTCTCGGTGTTGGCAAAATCGAAAAGCGCCCCAAAGTGTTGACCACGCCCGATGGAGAGGATTACGTAGCAGTGCGGTGGATGGCTTATTTTGCTCTCAGTTTCGATCATCGCGTGATCGATGGCGCCGACGCGGAGCGTTTTCTTGCTTATATTAAGGAGCAGTTGGAGGCGGGAGAGTTCTCCGTCTAACTTTAGGATTATCTGTCTTGTTTTTGGCGCAATAAAGTCGCGGTAATAGACCTCCGTTACGAGGTTTGTTGCCGCGATTTTGCTTTTTTGGCGTCGCGGTTATTGCGATCGAATAGCATTTAGATGATGAATGCAAAGAAGGCCTATTAAGGCCTTGACTTACTTTCAGGAGGGGGCTAAGAAGTGTTGATTATTTTTTTTGGACGTTACGGGCAACAGTTCGCCGGAAATGTTCGTCAGAAAATCACAACGGTCTCGAGCTCGCTTGCGTGAGCCCCAACCACTTCAAAAAGGAGAGAGTAATTTATGGTAAGCCCGAAGTTTAGGAAGTTTTCCTCCCTCATGCTTGCAGTTTTGCTGTCGGCGTTTTCAGCCTCCATCGCCTTAGCGCAGGATACGACCAGCACCGCAGGTGCGCGCACCGTCGCCAGCGGCGAGAAGATGAAGATCAAGGGTGTTGTCACGCGCCGTGATGCCGACACGTTTACTGTTCGCGACAACAATGGAGTGGACACGATCGTCCGGCTCGACAACGGCACGAGCGTAAAGTCAAAAGGCGGTTTTTTGCGGAGTGGTGCAAACTATGCCCAAACGCAAATCCTGCGAGGTTTGAATCTGGAAGTTGAAGGCCGTGGCAACTCCTCTGGCGAGCTTGTGGCTGACAAGATCCGATTCAATGATTCTGACCTTCGCGTGGCTCGCGCAGTTGAGTCTCGCGCCGCACCGCTAGAAGATCGCGCCTCAAATACTGAGTCAAAGCTCAGTCAGGTAGAACAGAATGCGCAGCGTCTCTCCGGACAGTTGGATGAACTTGCCGCAGTGGCAAATACCGCTAAGGGTGGTGCCAAGGCCGCCCAGGAAACTGCCGATGCAGCGGTGGCCGGGGTGAACGCAACCAACGATCGCATCTCGGCTCTCGACGACTATGCCCCGCAGGCAGTTCTGGATATCAACTTTAGGACCGGTAGCGCGGTGTTGTCGCCCGACTCGAAAGCAAAACTTGATGAGCTCGCCACCAAGGCCTTGAACGCGAAGGGTTATGTGGTAGAAGTTTCAGGCTTTGCTGACTCGACGGGTAGTGTCGCGATAAATCGCGCGCTTAGCCAGCGTCGCGCCGATAACGTAATTCGTTATCTGGTTGAGAACCACAGCATTCCGCTGCGCCGCATAGTTACTCCGTACGGATATGGCGAATCAAATCCAGTCGCGGAAAACAACACGCGCGCAGGCCGGGCACAAAATCGCCGGGTTGAGGTAAAATTGTTAGTCAATAAGGGCCTGATTCAAACGGCGCCGAAAATGACGACTTCGAGTGGCGATTAATAGAGAGGCTGTACAACTGGTAGCTGCCATGTCGCAACTAATGCCATGATTGATGCCGTCGGAAAGGTTGTCAGGAAAATAAAGTAGGCTAGCAAGGCGGGGGATGCTAGCGCTGACGGCATGAGGATTGGCAACATGATTTGCGAACGTGGGGGACAACATTTTGGACCAGCACTGCTGCTAGCAGTGCTGGTACTTTTTTGCCTTCCCTGGTCCACGGCCGGACAAAACGTTCGCGATTTTCCACCACCCCCGCCAGCGCCGACTCCTAAGCCGACACCGACTCCCGCACCGCCAAAAGATGAGGACGTCGACGTCATTCGCGTTAATTCAAATCTGGTGATGGTGCCGGTGTCTGTCGTTGACGTAACCGGGGAGGCTGTTCGCGGGTTGCAAGTGAGTGACTTTCGGCTTGAAGAAGAAGGACGCCCACAAGACATTGTTGCGATTGGCAATCCCGATGAAGTTCCGCTGGATATCGCCATCTTGTTTGATGTCTCAAGCAGTGTTAGCCAGAAAGGGTTCTTTTCGTTTCAACAAAAGGCAGCAGCGAGTTTCCTAAAACAGGTATTGAAGCCTGTCGATCGAGCGGCAGTTTTTACAATCACAGATCAGCCCGCGCTTGTCTCGCCTTTGGCATCAGCCGAGACTGCTGCGACAAAGTTGTTGACCATTCCCGCCGCGACTACTCCGGTTCCCACCGCGTTCTATGACACCGTAATAGCAGCGGCGAAATACCTGGTTGAGAATTCGGCTGACCGCCACCGTCGTGTGCTTGTCATTATTTCCGATGGCGATGACAACTTCAGCAATATTGTCAGAGATCTCACCGTTGCTGAATATCGCGCCAGTCAAAAAGGAGCAGTCCCATCGTCAGTGGCCTATCAGAACCTGCTCGAACGACGGCGCCGTGCCGTACTCGAAGTACAACGAGCAGTGCAACAAGCTGATGCTGCTTTCTATTCGATTAATCCCGGAGGGCCATCGGTACATCTCAACCAGATCAGCATGCGCGCCCAAAACGCGATGGAGTCGATCGCACAATCTACTGGAGGCACCGCATACGTGCCGGATGGCGAGAAGGATCTGGAACGAGTTTTCAACGAGGTCGCTGCTGAGCTCCGCGGACAATACCTCTTGCAGTACTATTCAAACTCTCAATCCTCAGGCACTCAATTTCGTCGCATTGCCGTTACACTGCCAGTGCACCCTGAACACCGCATTCGCGCTCGACAAGGATACTATCCAAAACAGGCAAAGGATAAAGGCGGAAGGATGAAGGCGGAAACGAAGAAATCTCCATGACCATTTTCATCCTTCATCCTTCATCCTTGCCCCTTAGCGCATCTCCAAAAGCGCATCTGTCAGGTGGTTAACGACATCCAGAAGAGTTCGGCCAGCCTTGTCGAATTGATTCGCTGATGCTTGATCCTCGGCGTTGGCGGCCTCTAAAGAAACACCAGCAAGCTTGAGGTAATATCGTTGTAGTTCAGGCGTGGAGCGAAAATCGAGTTCCAGTTTGTCCAATCCCTCTCTTACGCTTTGAATGCTGGCACGAACCGTCGCCTTGTTTCTCGTTGACTGGTCCAGGATTTCCTGTGACGCCTCATTGCGACGGGCCGCGTCGTCAACGCCCTCAAGTCCTTTGGCTACTCCGCCCAGGAGATAAATGAATCGCGTCAGGACCTTGATCTGCTCGGCAACGCGCGCCGCGCCCTGGCGCTGAATTTCGGAGACTTTCGACGCAGGGCTGGTACGGCTTGATTTTGTTATGGACCGCTTTCTGGTTTGGGAGAAGCCGGTTACCGGAAACAGAATGATGGTCATTATCAGTATGGCTATGGTTCGTTGCACTTTGATTCTCCTGTAGCTTGAGTGGCGTCGAGCTGAATTCAAACTATTCTTGCTCTTCCCGTTCGTCAAGTCTAACGAAGTGGGCCTGCTGCCCGGTCTACGTCTCCTTTACGTTCTTTGCGCCGGGCACTGTTAGAATGACGCTACCAAGTGCGGGCAGGTTGCATCAATGAACGAGAAGAGAAGACTCTTAGTCAGGAAGTTAGGCCGCATTGAATACGACGCGGCCCTTACGGTGCAGAAAGAAACCGAGCTGGCGGTAAAGGCGGCTCATCAGCCCGACACGTTGCTCCTCCTCGAACATCCACACACTTTGACCGTTGGTCGCCGCGGCGACAGCGCGGGAATTCTAATGTCGCAGGAATTACTTAAGGCTCGCGGCGTAGCTGTATTCGAAACAAATCGCGGTGGAAAAGTTACTTACCACGGGCTCGGCCAGATTGTTGGCTATCCGATCATTAATCTCAGCCCGGATCGCGAAGATGTGCATCGATATGTGCGCGAGCTGGAAGAAGTTCTAATCCGGACGCTGGCAGATTTTGCAATCCCGGCTTTTCGCATAGAGAGCCTAACCGGAGTCCACACGGCGCGTGGAAAGATCGCCGCCATTGGCGTGCACATTTCGCGTTGGGTAACGACTCACGGCTTTGCGCTGAACGTGAATACAGATCTCAGTTTCTTCAATTTGATCATCGCGTGCGATGGCGAGCAGGTGACTTCCATGGAAGACCTGCTGGGCCATGAGGTTGATATGGAGCTTGTGGAAGATCGCATTGCTGAGCGCTTTGCGGAAGTTTTTGAAATGGAACCGGCTCAGGTTAGCCGCCAAGACGCCAAGACCGCCGAGATGGCAATAAAAGTTTTCGATTAGAGCGTTCCGTTTGTCTTACGCGAATTCAACTTCGAAGTAACATAACATTGGTTAAACTTTCCCGATGCTCACAATCGCACTAATCAAAGAAGCTGCTACGCGAATCAATGGTCGGATCCATCGCACTCCGGTTATCACGTCTCGTTCATTCAATGAAGCGACAGGCAAAGAGGTTTTCTTCAAGTCCGAAAATTTGCAGCGCGCCGGCGCGTTTAAGATTCGCGGGGCCACAAACAAGATCTTATCGCTGACTGACGACGAAAAGAGGCGCGGTGTTGCCGCTTTCTCTTCCGGAAACCATGCGCAGGCGGTGGCGTTGGCGTCACGTGAAGCAGGAATTCGGGCGACCATTGCCATGCCGGACGATGCGCCGAAATCCAAAGTTGCCGCGACGCGGGCTTACGGCGCCGAAATCGTTTTCTATGATCGACTCAAACAGGATCGCGAGGAAGTGGCGATCGAACTTGCGGAACGCGAAGGGCGAGTCATGGTGCCACCTTACGATGACTACCTCATCCTGGCGGGACAGGGGACCTGCGGACTGGAGTTTCTGGAGGAGATACCCGATCTCGATTGTCTGCTTACGCCCTGCAGCGGTGGCGGCTTATTCGCCGGTGTCAGCACGGCGGCCAAAGCCTTGAATCCTCACATTCGTTGTTTTGCTGTGGAACCCGATACTGCGGATGACACACGCCAGTCGTTCCTCAAGGGTGAGCGCGTGTCCATTCCGCCACCGCCCACAATCGCGGATGGCTTGCGCGTACAGTCGCCTGGCCGATTGACGTTTCCGGTGTTGCAGAAAACCGCCGAAGACGTTTTGACTGTCTCCGATGATGAGATTGTAGAGACGATAAAATTCTTTCTATTTCGAATGAAGTTGCTGGTTGAACCTTCAGGGGCTGCCGCTGCGGCGGCTGTTCTCACTAACAAATTACCTGACAATGCCAGACGCGTAGGTGTCGTCCTCTCGGGCGGCAACATCGATTCAGAGCTACTCTTAAGAGTGATCAATTCGTAGGGCCGCACTACGTGGCTGCCTAATTTCCCTATGGTACCGTTTAGAAAGGGCACTTGTGCCCCGCCCCGCGGCGGCAGAAAAGTCTGCTTTCTAAACGGCTGCCCCGTAAAGCAAACTGTTAGTTTGCGTTCGTGCCCTAGACAAAAGTTAGCGGTAACGAAGCATCGCAAATTAACAGTTTGCTTTACAGGGCGGCCACGGAGTGCCGCCCTACAAAATGACGAGCAAGCCAAACCATTCAAAGTGGTTCATTACCTCGCCTACACCAAACGAAGCAAGGTTGGCGATGATGATGACGATGAAGTCGCGCGCCATTGACCCTTGGCCCACCTCACCTTTTCGACCGAAGGCCAACCAAAAAAGAGCACATTCCGCAACAGGCGCAAAGGTCTCCGCGACGACTAGATAAAGTCCACGTGAATTCGGAGAGAAAAGCTGCGGTAAGACCAGGGTGACGATGGGATATGTGCATGCGGTCAACCAAACGCCCGCAAGGAGTTTCCTGCTCAGCGGATGGCGACGAGACAGGCCCACGCACAGAATCGGTGTTTCGATCAGAATTGTCAGCAGGTAACCAAGCGGCAGGAAGCGCCAGAGTTCGGGAGGAGACATATTCGATCACGCCAGCCAGCATGCGCCGCGGCAGGAGCAAAGAAAACGATTTTCCATTTCAGATTTTTCATTTCTCATTTTCCATCTGCAAGACAGGCTCACAGTCGCGGTTTGTAATGTAGCCGTATGAGTAGATGACCGCCAGATGTTTCAGATGACAAATGAGAAATGAAAAATGAGAAATGGAAAATCTTCTCTTCTTGTTGTGCTTGCCAGCCACTCGTTCTAGAGCATTCTCAGCAGAAACGGTGCCTCGGCTAATACATGGGCAATGGCCACAGTGAAATAAATGTCGCGAGTAGTTGCATAGTCGACTGAAAAACCTACCCAGAGTATGGCGACCAGAAAGACGCCGAAAGCCAGCGCTGTTGCCACCAGTTTCGGAAAACCTCGCGGATGGCGCGCGAGCGGCACAGTCTTAAAGTCCCAGATTCGTCTGCGCTCACGAGCGGTTGGAGGTAGGGTATCGGCCTGTTTGGCCAAAGGTGCGATTAATGGCAGAGCTACAAGCCAGACGCCGTAATGGAGCATCTCAAGAAAGACGTGTATCGCAACAAGCAAGTGGCTCGAAATACCTGGAAGCAGCTGCGCTCCGGCATGTTGCGTAATTCTCCAGAAGAGCCCGTTGTCATCTGGCAGTGACGGCGTGCGTGTGAGTTGCCAAAACATTCCGAACAGCAGCAACGGCAACAAGCACAAGCAACGACGATAAGCTCGCAGCCATTCAGGACGTGTGCGCCGCAGATGACGATCCAAAAACCACAGAGCCACGAGAGGATGCAGGTAAACAATTGCCAGACTGAAGAACTCGGGCGCCACCCAGTTTACGGAACACAAGCCCAGCGCGACGGGAAACGCCCAGGACCAATCGCGCTTGAGTTTTTGTTTGCCCCGCAGCCAGACAAGAGACCCGAGCCAAAGGAGCATGACCGTGTTCCATGAAGCAAGGATCGTTGACCAGGTGTTGTCCGGCCAGTAGCTAAAAGCGTGAAGCACGGGTAACGCGATGTAGGCTAGAGTGAGAAAACCAATGCCCGCAAAGGCAGTAACGAAAAAGTTTCGCGATTTGCCGAAACGCACCGGCAAACGCATCAGAAAATAGCGCAGCTCAAACCAGTTATGCGGGCCGGCAAAAAGGAAAACCGTAACCACGGAAACCTGAAGCGGCAACCAACTCGCCATCAGCGCAGACAGGCAGGCACACGAAATCAGGACGCAGACGAAAGCTCTGCTGCTGAGATGACGATCGGCGCGTGGGGCTGAATGTAAGCGCCACGCCGCCAACTCAATGTCGACAGTGCGTTCCACTTGTGCTTCTCTTGTTCTACTCCGGTCTAGTTGGAATGATTAATTTCATGCCGGAGCCGTCATTTGGGTCGGGAACTATTTCAATATCGATGCCGCCATAAGTGGGTGTGCCCTTGCTCAAATTCTGCGGCAGTTTTCGCCAAAGATAAGAACCCGGCGGGCCGGCATTCGCGTGCGCAATGATTGCAGTAGCGCCAATCACCGCGATGCCCATTAGCAAAGCGGCAACTACTTTCTGTCCCCGCGACTGCACCGAGCGCGCCAGCCAAACGCCGGCAAACGAAAGTGACAGGAACATGAACAGGCCTGCCAGCATCGTCCGCGTCGAACTGTGTGCGATGCTTTGGGCCATCGACTCATTCCCAGGGGTGTTTGCCAACGCGGCACGCAGCTCCTTCACACTGCTTTGCGAAATCTGCAAGCGCCCTTCGTAAGCTTTGTTGTCGGGAACGATCGTCAAACTGGTGTGCAGCACGATCTTGGGCGTCTCTGGGGATGACTTGGGTCGAGCGACGTCAGCATTGGCGCTTGCTATGGTCAGCAGTAGCAAACACAGAATGCAGAGACTGAGAGATTTTTTCATTGGTGGCCTCCGATAGTTTTGGCAAGCTGATACGGGCTTGCGATGGCTTAGATTGGCGCGCAGTATAGCGCAGATCTCAACGCCGGATGGCGAAGTTTACACAACAAGCTTTAGCCTGCTGTTTGCGCGACTTCCCCAACTAAAGGTAATCCGACGCTTCCCTGGGCTCGGTGTCTTAAACACCACTGCGATGTTAGAATGTGGGCTAACGGTTGGCTACGAATGAACCAGGGAGAAACCTTGTCACGCGAACTTCGAGTAATCAGCAACAATCCAAAACCCCGTTTGCCAAAGCCTGAGTGGCTAAAGATTCGTCTCGGCGATCCGTCCAATCAGAACCACGTGTTGAAGCTGATTGAGGGGTTGAACCTGCATACGGTCTGCCAGGAGGCGCGCTGCCCTAACATCTTTGAATGCTGGTCCGATCGCACTGCCACATTCATGCTGGGCGGCGACATTTGCACCCGCCACTGTGGCTTTTGCGCGGTCGGGAAGGGAGTGCCCGGTTCGCTCGACGAGGAGGAACCTCGCCATGTAGCTGAAGCAGTACGTCAACTCAACCTGGCCCATACTGTAATCACCTCGGTCAATCGCGACGATCTGCCGGATGGCGGTGCTGCGCATTGGGCGGAAACTGTACGACAGGTCCGTGCCATGAATCCGGAATGCAGGATTGAAGTATTGATACCCGATTTCAATGGCGATGAAAATGCGCTCAATAAAGTGCTTGATGCTCAACCTGACGTCCTGAATCACAATACTGAAACCGTTGCGCGTCTTTACCGGCGCGTTAGACCCGATGCAGGTTATCAGCAGTCGCTGACCCTGCTTCGACGAGCCGCGGAAAGACGCGACCGGGAAGCGCGCGGGATGTTGACCAAAAGCGGAATCATGGTTGGGCTGGGCGAGGCATTTGATGAAGTTGTCGAACTGATGAATGACCTGCGCGCCGTTTCGTGTGACATCATGACGATTGGCCAGTATCTGCAACCTCACGCACGGCGGCTGCCAGTAGAGCGTTACGTTACTCCGGAAGAGTTTGAACGCTGGCGCGACCTGGGAATGAACATGGGATTCAAGCACGTCGAATCAAGCCCACTAACCAGGTCTTCCTATCACGCACGCCAACAGGCTGAGCCTGCTATCCGCGAGGCAGTCGAAGTGCCTTATTTGGCATCCAAGGCGTAAATGAGCAGTGCGCAAACTCAACTCTTGTCCGAATGAGGTCAGTACCACTTCGCGGTAGCGGGTGGGTGCAACGATTGCTGATTGCCGATTTTCGAGTGCAGCAGCGCCCGTTGTTGCCAACTCATTTCCGATATTGCAATCGAAGAGTTAGAACTTACAATCCCCACTCATGAAAGCTGTCGTCTTCAAACAACACGGCGGGCCGGAGGTTTTGGAGTTTGCCGATACGCCAGATCCTACGATCAAGGCAAACGAAGTCCTTGTCGAAGTGAAAGCCTGCGCCCTGAATCACCTCGACGTTTGGGCGCGTGGAGGATTGCCGGGAATTGAGATTCCCTTGCCGCACATCCTCGGGAACGACATTGCCGGTGTGGTGCGTGAGGTGGGCGAGTTAGTTACCTGGGTGCGAACGGGAGACGAAGTGATGCTTCATCCCGGTGTCTCTTGTGGACACTGCGCCGAGTGCCTCGCGGGCCGCGATAATCTCTGCCCCGAGTACGACATTCTCGGTTATCGCCGCAACGGTGGTTATGCCCGGCTCGTCGCCGCGCCCGCAGTGAATGTGATTCCCAAGCCCACCAGTCTCAGCTGGGTAGAAGCTGCTGCGCTACCGCTCGTGACCTTGACGGTCTGGCACATGCTGGTGACGCGCGCCGCGGTAAAGCCCGGCGAAGACGTTTTGATTCATGCGGCAGGAAGTGGTGTTGGGTCGGTCGGTATTCAGGTTGCAAAACTTCGCGGCGCGCATGTAATCGCAACCGCAAGTTCAGACGAAAAGCTTGCTAAGGCCAGGGAACTGGGTGCTGATGAAGTCGTGAACTACACGAAGGATGATTGGCCCAAACAAGTTAGGCAGCTGACGAACAGAAAAGGAGTCGATGTGGTGTTCGAGCACACCGGGGTGGCTACCTGGGCGGGCTCGATTGCGTCGCTGAAGAGCAACGGACGTCTGGTTACCTGCGGCGCGACCAGTGGGTTCGCGGCGCAGACTGACATTCGTCAAGTTTTCTACCGGCACCTGACGATTCTGGGATCGTTTATGGGCTCGAAGTCCGAACTGCTTGAAGCGATGAAATTCATCGAGAGTGGAAAGATCCGCGCCGTGGTTGATCAGACATTACCTCTTGCGGAAGCGCGCCACGCACACGAGCTGATGGAAGATCGGGCCCAGTTTGGAAAACTCGTGCTGGTACCGTGATTCATACAGGCATGGGAACTCGAAGCGAGTCTCCAAGGAAAGTTGCGGCGGGGGCAAGCCCCACCTTCCCTACCTGAGAGGATGATCTTACTTGAGCAGTTTAAGTCAGACTCCCTATCAATGAAGGATCAAGCTCAAGTCAAGTAACCTCTCAGGTAGGGGAGGTGGGCTTGCCCCCGCCGCTACCGGGGGTCAGAGTCCGCCTTTGAGATTTTGGTCAACCCACGTTATCGGTGTTGTCCTATTTAGAGAGAGACCGCAAATCAGGACATACTCCTTTACCCGGTCGATTCGCAGAATCGGCGGCTGCACTGCTAGAATGTGGCTTCGAATTGAGTCAATAGTCATTGCGCATAACCTTAGCGCCCAATACACGCGCAAATAACCAACCATCACACCAAAGACTTGGAGAGATCTATGAATTCACGTCGACATATCACGAGTACATCGCTTGCACTCGCATTACTTGTCAGCTTGTTAGCGACATACGTTAACTCGTTCGCTCAGACCGCTGCGACAGCCCTTCCCAAGGGTATTCAACTGGTGACTTCCGTCGAAGGCATCAACGAGTACCGGCTAGCCAATGGCCTCCGCGTCCTCATGTTCCCTGATCAGAGCAAGCAAACCATAACTGTGAACATGACGTATCTCGTCGGATCAGCCACCGAGAATTACGGTGAGACAGGAATGGCGCATTTGCTCGAGCACATGGTCTTCAAAGGCACGCCCAGGCATACGAATATTCCGCAGGAGCTGACCTCGCATGGTGCGCGGCCCAACGGGTCGACGTGGGCTGATCGCACCAACTATTTCGAGACCTTCTCTGCCACCGATGAGAACCTTAACTGGGCGCTCGATCTTGAATCCGACCGCATGATCAATTCGTTCATCGCGAAAAAGGATCTCGACAGCGAGATGACCGTCGTTCGTAACGAGTTTGAACTTGGAGAGAACAGCCCTTTCAATGTACTGCTCGAGCGCGCCATGGCGGCTTCTTACCTCTGGCATAACTACGGCAAGACCACCATCGGCGCGCGCAGCGACATTGAGAATGTGCCCATCGAGCGCTTGCAGGCGTTTTATCGCAACCACTATCAACCGGACAACGCGGTACTGCTAATCGCCGGCAAGTTTGACGAACAGAAAACGCTGGGTCTCGTCGATAAATACTTTTCACCCATCCCGCGTCCGACGCGCGTTTTGCCAACGATCTATACAGTCGAACCCACTCAGGATGGCGAACGCTCGGTAACGCTGCGTCGCACCGGCGACACGCAACTCGTGCAAGCGCTCTACCACGTGCCTGCCGGATCACATCCCGACTTTGCCGCAATCGACATCATCGCTCAAATCCTGGGTGACACACCTTCAGGTCGTTTGCATAAGGCACTGGTCGAGTCGAAGAAGGCGAGCTCAGTCTTTGGCTTCGACTTTCAGTGGCATGACCCGACGCTCGCGATTTTTGGCGCCGAAGTGCGCCAGGGTGATTCTCTTGACGCGGCCCGCGATGCGCTGATCGCAACCATCGAAGGCATCAGCGCTACCCCTCCGACTAAAGAAGAGGTTGAGCGAGCGCGCTCGCAGATACTAAAGAACATCGAACTTACACTGAACAACTCCGACCGGGTCGGGCTAACGTTGAGTGAGTTCATTGGGGCAGGCGACTGGCGTTTATTCTTTCTGCATCGCGATCGAATTCGCAAGGTCACCCCCGAGGAGGTGTCGCAGGCGGCGGCGCGTTATTTCAAACCGTCCAACCGCACGCTGGGACTTTTCATTCCCACGCCCAAGCCCGACCGCGCGGAGATTCCCGCCACGCCCGATCTGGCCGCGGCGCTGAAAGACTACAAAGGTGACGCTGCAGTTGCGGAAGGCGAGGCTTTTGATCCGTCGCCGGCCAACATCGAAGCGCGCACCATGCGTCGCGAGGCCGGGGGAATCAAGCTGGCCCTGCTTCCAAAAAAGACCCGCGGCGGCAAGGTGGTGGCGCAGATGGTAATGCGCTATGGCGATGAAAAGAGCCTCATGAACCGGACGACCGCGGCAGATCTGGCGGCCGACATGTTGATGCGTGGCACTGCCAAACACACCCGCCAGCAAATACAGGACGAACTGGATCGGTTGAAAGCTCGCGTGAATGTTTCCGGTGGCCCAACGCAGGCCACGGTTACGCTCGAGACGACTCGCGAAAACCTGCCTGCCGTAATGCGGCTTGTGGCTGAGATCCTCCGTGAGCCAGTCTTTCCCGCGAATGAGTTTGATCAGCTCAAGCAGGAGAATCTCGCCGCCATTGAGCAACAAAAGAGTGAACCGACGCAGATTGCCTCCACCGAGTTTGGGCGGAAGTTGAACCCTTATCCGAAAGGGGACGTGCGCTATATCTCATCGGCCGACGAGAGTATTGCGGATTACAGCGCTGCGACGCTCGAGCAGGCCAAACAGTTCTACAAAGACTTCTATGGCGCTTCAAACAGTCAGTTGACTGTCATCGGTGATTTTGACGAACAAGAGATTACGAAGCTAACTGAAGAATTGTTTGCTAACTGGAAAAGTCCGAAACCATTTGTACGAGTACCCAATCTCTACAAAGATGTCGCTCCGGTTAACCAGTCGTTTCCGACACCCGACAAGGCCAACGCCCTCTTTCTTGCCGGGTTTAACCTCAAAATGCGTGACGATAACCCCGATTACCCGGCGTTGTTGCTGGGCAACTACATGCTGGGTGGTGG
>DATBRN010000171.1:0-16194 GCA_036560225.1 Pyrinomonadaceae bacterium
AGCGGACAAGTCCCCTCTCTAAACGGATCAATTTGATTTGGCCCGCCTGTGCGCCCGCGGCGGCGGACAAGTCCGCTTGCTAAACGGATCAATTTGATTTGGCCCGCCTGTGCGCCCGCGGCGGCGGACAAGTCCGCTTGCTAAACGGATCAATTGATTTGGCCCGCCCGTACGCCCGCGGCGGCGGACAAGTCCGCTTGCTAAACGGCTCAATTTGATTTTGCGCTTTTCGTGCGCCCGCAGGAGCGACAAGTGCGCTTTCTAAACGGATGAAATCGATTTGGCGCTTGAGATTTCCCGTGCTCGGCCATACAACTGGGTTAACGCCTTCAATCGCACTTCGATTTCCTTCGTTAGCGCTCCTGCCTTGTAACGCCAGGACCAATTGCCTTCAGTGCTGTTGGGAAGATTCATGCGCGCTTCAGTGCCTAGCCCAAGTACATCCTGGAGCGGCACGACTGCCGTATTCGCGACCGAGGCCAGCACCGCGCGAATAAAGTCCCAATGAATCTCCTTACCTTGTGTGTTGAGATACTTCATACAGAATTCTTTTTCACGCTCAACCTGCTGCGCATCGCGAGTCGATCCTTCACCGGCCACACTGCTAAACCAGCCAACCGCAGTATCGTTATCATGTGTGCCGGTATAGACAACCACATTCTTATGATAGTTGTGTGGCAGATCGTTATTCTTTGCATCGCTGCTGAAACCGAACTGCAGGATGCGCATGCCGGGAAAATTGAAGCCGTCGCGCAAAGCTTCAACGTCCGGAGTGATCACGCCCAGATCCTCGGCAATGATCGGCAACTGTCCCAGCGCTGCTCGGATTGCCAGGAACAATTCCCTTCCCGGCGCTTCAACCCAACGACCACGTTCCGCAGTTTTGTCACCGCCCGGTATTTCCCAACATGCAGCGAAGCCACGAAAATGATCGATGCGCACGATATCGACCGTCTCCAACGTTGCCTGGACGCGCTCGATCCACCACTTGAATCCGTCAGCACGCATGCGCTCCCAGTTATAGAGTGGATTCCCCCAGTACTGACCGGTGGCGCTGAAGTAATCAGGCGGAACGCCGGCAACGACAATAGGAGTTCTGTCCTCGTTTAGCTTGAACTGATCCGGATTTGTCCAAACGTCCGCCGAATCATGGGCCACAAAAATCGGGATGTCGCCAACCAACTCTATGCCACGCTTGTTGCATTCAGTCTTGAGCGCGAACCATTGTCTGAAAAACAGAAACTGATAAAACTTCTGTGCCTCGATCTGTTCTTTGAGTTGATTTTTTGCAGCCTCGAGTGCATTTGCATCTCTGCGAACCAGAGAAGGCTCCCAGTCATTCCAGGCCACTCCACCATGCGCATCCTTCAGCGCGCGAAACAGAGCATAGTCATCGAGCCACGAATCATGACGCCGGCAGAACTCTGCGAAGGCGTTGCTGAGTTTCGGATCTGAGTTGCGCCTGAACGAGGCAAACGCCTGGCGAAGAATTGAGTCTTTGTACTTGTGAACCGATTCAAAATCAACTCGTTGATCGCTGAACTCCGTATTGGCAGTGAGGTCATCTTTGGTAATCAAACCGTCCGCCACAAGTTGTTCCGGGCTAATGAGGAGCGTGTTGCCTGCGAAAGCTGAGTAGCAGGCATAAGGCGAATCGCCGTATCCAGTTGGGCCAAGTGGCAACACTTGCCACAGACTTTGTCCCGCAGCTTCGAGAAAGTCTACGAACGCAAACGCTTCAGGTCCGAGATCGCCGATACCGTATGGCCCTGGCAACGAAGTCGGGTGCAGTAAAATTCCGCTAGATCTGGGAAAGTTCATTAATAGCCTCTTACCGTTTAGCCCGCAGCTTGTCCGCCCACCGAAATAAGACCGGAAAAAACACGTACCGTTTAGCCCGCGGACTTGTCCGCCAATGTTGCGCCACACTCAACACTTTAAAGTTGACGATTCCGCACCTTGGCGCACAAGTGCGCGGGCTAAACGACTTGATTCTTTTCAATTCCGCCGTCGTCCGCTACTCTGAACCCTTCTTCGGTCCACTGTTCTTATTCATTCCCCGTTTAGACCGCAGACTTGTCTGCCCACTTTGCGCCGCCTTCAACTCTTCTTCCGTCCACAGCCACTTCTTGTCCACTTCAATCGGCACAGTTCCAGGCTCGTGCGGCAAGTAAGCCCGATAACTCGACCACTTCCATTTAGCTGGATGATCACACAGCCCTGCGCGCACGGGATTCATGTGAATATAATGGAGTTTTTGTCGAATGAACTTGGGACTCCAGATATCAACCGCGGAAAACTCGCGCATCCAAACAGCATGTGTTTGGCGAGACTTTAACCGCTTGCGGAAAGCTAGCTTCGCCAGCGATTTTGAGTGACCTTCAGCACGCAACCAACCCAGAATCGCCACCGCTGCTCTGCCTTTTAGCCTTCCGACAATCACACTAATATCAAGACGAAGTGGGTTCGCAAGCAAGTGAAAATGATCCGGCATGACCACATAGCCGATTAGCTTGAATGGCTCCTTTTCGCGCGTCGTTGCCAAAGCGTCGATGAAGAGAGAACAGGCATGGTCACTTCGAAATACTGGTACGCGATTGAAGGTCACGGCTGTCGCGTAATGAACGAGATTGGGCTCTCGCGATTTGAATAAATGCATCTTACTTCTATGCTTGTGCATGATTTCTCTCTTCGTCAGATCACGGATTTTTCAGAGCTCATTCGTTTAGCCCGCGGACTTGTCCGCCCACGCTGCGCTAAATTCAACTCCTCTTCCGTCCACTCTTCTTAGCTATCTTCCGTTTAGCCCGCGGACTTGTCCGCCCACGCTGCGCTAAATTCAACCCCTTTTTCGTCCACTCTTCTTAGCTATCTTCCGTTTAGCCCGCGGACTTGTCCGCCCACGCTGCGCTAAATTCAACTCCTCTTCCGCAGCGTTGAGCTATTCCCCCGCGGGCGCACAAGTGCGCGGGCTAAACGGAACGGTCCGTACGAAAGTTGACCGCCTTTCGCCGCGGGCGCACAAGTGCGCGGGCTAAACGGAACGATATGAAACGATACGGCGAACGGGTCCTCGTTCAACGAACGTCATATGTGGTCCCCGTTCAACGAACCTCATAGGCGGTCACCGTTTGGCCGGGAACGTCAAGAGTTGCTTTACCCTTGGCTACTTGCGAACCGGTCGCACTCCCGAATACAGCAGAGAGCTGGGCTCCATCCCTCAAACCAATCGCGCCGGCGGGTATAGTCACTCTCTTTTCCTTCTCATCACGGTTTGTCGCGATGATTACCGTCTCATTCGGATCCTGACGCGCGAATACGTACGTATCGTCGTCATAAAACAAATCGACCAAACGTCCCCGCCTGATTGCCGAATGTTGCGCCCGCAACTTGATCCAGGTGCGCGTCCAGTCAAACATCTTTTGCTCTGCAGGTTTGCGACCAGCGATGGTGAAAGCGTCGCGTGAGTCGCCGGGAAAGCCTCCGGGAAAATCGCGCCGGTTGTCAGGATCGTCTTTGCCTTCCATGGCGATCTCTTCGCCGCTATACAGTTGCGGAACACCACGAACACTTAAGATGAATGCGATATGCATCATGGCGCCTTCCAGTGTCGCGCCGTCAAGCGACATGAAACGCACCGTGTCGTGATTGTTTGCAAGTACCGTGATTCTTAAGGGATCAGGATAAAGGCCATCATATTTCAATTGATCACGCAATGCTCGCATTGGCGCCTTGTTTGTGAAGACCTGCAATGCAGTGTTCCACAGCGGAAAATCAAAAACTGAGTCAAGTTTCGTGTCCATACCGTCCCATCCGGTATGACCGCCAATGAAGAAGGAGGTTTGAGCCGCATCGCGCTCGAAGACTTCACCCACCATCCACATCTTTGGATACTGACGATGCAGGGCGTTTGAAAGGTCGCGAATGAAGAAGCGTGGCATGTATTGAATCGTATCCTGACGAATTGCATCGAGCCCGGTCTCACCAATCCACCAGAGCGAATTCTGTATCTCGTAGCGCGCAACTTCAGGTTCTTCCTGGTTCATGTCCGGCAGGTCGTCGTTGAACCAACCATCAAGCGTGTTACGAAATTCATCCTGGTTCGCGTGTGGAGAGAGCAGCGCGCTGTTGCGGAATCTATTGACCGAGTGTTGAGCGAGCGTGCCATGAAACCAGTTGTCGAGAGGTGGATCCGTCACCCAGGGATGGTGCGAGCCAACGTGGTTGGCTACCTGATCCTGAACGATCTTCAAACCCAGCGCATGGGCCTTCTGAACAAGCTCGCGCAGTGTGTCGAGATCGCCGAGACGATCGTCGATGGAGTAGTAATCAATTGCGCCGTAGCCGTGGTAGGAAGTGTTTGGACACCAGGGCTTGTCGCAATTATGAACTCCATTCCAATTATCGTACCAGGGGGTCAGCCACAAAGCGGTCACACCGAGCTCTTTAAGATAGGGAAGATGATTAATAACGCCACGCAGGTCGCCGCCGTGATAAGCGCGAGGATTCTTTCGATCGTTAGCGGCGGGAGGGGCGTCGGACGGAGCGTTGTTTGACTGGTCGCCATCAGAGAACCGATCAGGCATGATCAGATAAATCACATCGTCAGCAGTAATACCCTGAAAATTTGTGTTCGCGTCGAGAGGCGCTTCGACTCTAAATGGAACCGTCGTGCTTCCCTGAGGCGTAATCAACCTCAATGGATACGACCCTGGCTGGGTGGTGGGACTGATCATTACGTTTACAAAAAGATACGTACCACGTCGGTTAACGAAGACTTGGGAAGTTTTCAATGCGTCACCGATCGCCGAAACGCGCGCACCTTGGAGGTTCTTTCCCCGCAATAGCAGCCGAACAGGGTTGATGCTGTGACGCGCCCACCATGAAGGCGGTTCCACTTTGGTTACCGTCGGAGGACTTGCTTGAGACGAGGCCGAGGCGGTAAAGAATGCGATCAGAAGAAAATAAACTGCCAGCCTCGTAGTCAGAAACTGATGAACCGTCAAGCCGCCACGATCGCCACGTCGTTGAAATTTCGGATGAATTCTTATTTTCTCCATCGACCGCGCTCTTGGCGTCTTGGTGGTTAGATTCCCCCGTGTAGGCGGGCTAAGGCGTGCGAACCGGTTTGCGCTCCGGGCTCTCAGACGGCAAAGTTACAGTCGGATCGGGAAGAGCGGTCTCTTCCGATGATTGCGACTCCTTCGCGTCTTCACTTCTTTGCCGGGTCTTCCGAACGCTTTCGAGCCTTTGAAAAACCTCAAGCTCACGCTGGGCCTCTTCCTTTCGCTTAAGCCGCGAGAGTGCAATAAATAACTGGTAGTGGACTCCCGGGTCAGTGGCATTCATAGCTGCTGTGCTTTGCAAGACCTGTATGCCTTCGTCATAACGCTTCAATCGCACGAGTAGGCGGCCCAGGTCATAGTGGGGTGGATAGAGTTTCGAGTTAAGCGAGATCGCGCGACGAAGCAGCTTTTCGGCTTCATCGGTATCGCCCCGCTCGGAGGCAAGGTAGCCAAGGTTAGCGATAGCGTCGGCATTGTTCGGATCGAGTTCCAGAGCGCGGTGGAAGGCTGCACTCGCCTTGTCATAGTCTCCCTCGCCCCGGGCGGCATAGCCGACAAGGTAATGCAACTGGGGCACGTTCGGAAAACGTTTCACAGCCTGTTCATAGACCGCGCGCGCTTCTTCGTAACGTTTGCGCCGGAAGTGTGCGGCCCCATAGCGGATGTAATAGACCAGCGTATCCGGGCTTTGCTCAACAGCTAGCTTGTAGAACGGAATCGCGGTCTGGAAACGTTCATGTTTGAACAGTTCCTCGGCGATCATGAAGTTTGCCTCGGGAAACTCTGGCCGCAGCTCTAGAGCTTTCTGCCAGAGTCCGAGTGCCAGCTCGCTCTGCTTGCGCGCTGACGCAACCAAACCCAGGCGGTAAAGCGTCTCCGCGTCCGACGGCTTGAGCGCAGCCGCCCGTTCAAGGGCGCTTGCTGCCTCTTCAAGCCGATCGATGTTGTAGAGCGCGACGCCAAGATTGTAGAGCACCTCAAAGGTGTTGGGGCTGAGGGCATCTCTACGTTGAAAGATTCGGGCAGCCGCGTTGTAGTCATGAGCTTCGGCGAGAACAAGCCCGAGCGAGAAGAGGACGCGCGGGTCGTCGGCACCAGCGCTCTCAATTGCCGCGGCGAGACGCTTACCCTCTTCCGTTTGCCCTCCAAGCAGGTACGCCTTGACGAGCATCAACATGAGCGATGGGTCGTTGTTTGCTCGAGTCGGCGTGCCCGCGCGTACACCGGCAGCGTTTTCGAGCAGCGGTACAGCAGGCTTAAAGTCGCCGCGCGCGCAATAGAGTACGGCGAGATTGTAGGTTGCCTGTGTGTGACCAGGCGCAAGCCGAAGCGTCGTCTCGAACTCCTCGACCGCCCCATCCGGATGGTTCGTGCGAACCAACAGCACGCCGAGGTTTGCATGCGCCGAAGCGTTGCGCGAATCGAGTCGAAGCGCTTCTCGGTATTCGCGCTCAGCCTCGTCCAGCCGGCCGAGTTGGTCGAGCACGACTCCCAGAAGCGTATGAGCTTGAGAGTCTCGCGGCGACGACTCCACGGTTTGCCGGGCCAAGGCTTCGGCTTCCGCGAGTCGCCCCGCCTGCAACAACCCAGCTATCTCCTTTAACGCCTGCACGGAGGTGGATGGCGCGCTTGCAGTTTGGGACGCCGATGCGCGTGAGGTCTGTCTCTTTAACTGCTGGGCACGGGTGGGCTCGGCTGTAACAAGACATACTATGAGGCCGCTCGCAAACGCGAGCGCGCAGGTCAAGACGCCGCGCCGCTTCTTCCCAGCGCCCCAGCCTCGGGTCGTGGTCTTACATTCGAGCCGCATTGAAAAAATGTTGGACGTGTCAGCCGTGCATGGCCTTCGCAAACTTGCTCTTGTCTTCCGGGACGACACTGACGATCTTCCGGACAATCTCTCTGGCCGATATGCCGCCCTTCGTCAGCTTGGCTGAGACGAAGCCAATGCGTATGCGATAGCCGGCGTCGGTCTTTTCGTCGCGCCACCAATAACGCTCTCTTTTATCGTCGCCGGTGAAACCGACACTATAGCGATCGTCGTGGCGCGTCTCGCCGCCTGCGTTGCCCAACGTGCTGCTGGTGTCGAGCAGTCTGAGGTCGTCCTGCATGAGTGGCTTGGCGTACTCCAGCTGAATCTCGCTCACCCACTTGCCATCCGCGAACACGATTTGCAGATTTCCGTCCTTTAGCTTGTACAGCACGCGCTTATCATTGCCCTCATTGCGAAGGGCGTCGGGCTTCTCTTGACCAGGCTGTCGTTTCGCGTGGAGGAAGACAGCCTCGAGCGCGGCCGGCACGTCCATGCCGACGCGCACGCCGTAGATTTGGGCGTCGTGCGGCGACCCTGCGTCCTGCGCGTGCGCCGCACTCGCGGCGGCGGCGAACGACACGCACAGCACGGCGAGCAAGAGTGCGCCGCTCGTCAAGCGTGACTGGTTGATTGGCATCTCTGAAGTCTCCAAAAAGTTATGGTCGGCGAGTCGGCGCCGTCTCGTCCGACCGGGCGACTGACGAGGCTCGCCGCGCTGCGTGGATTTTCTTGACGATAGCGCTTTCGGCATCAGCGGCTTCCTTTTGTCCGAGGCGTCGGTATGCGATTGCGAGCTGGTAATGCGGCTCAGGATTGTCGGGGGCGAGTTCGACGGCGCGCTTCAAGGGCGCAATCGAGTCGGCGACGCGTCCAGTCTTGATGAACGCACGACCCAGAGCAACCTGACCCTCATAGAGACGTTCGTTGATCGCGAGGGCCTTTTCCAATTCTCGGATTCCCTCGTTTAGGTCGTCGCCGGTATGCTTGACGAGCAACACGCCTACTCCCAGGTGTCCTTCGGCAGCAGTTGGCGCTACCGCAAGCAGTTCCCTGTACGCAACGAGTGCGGCCGCGTCGTCACCCGCGCGTTCAAGCGAGCTGGCCAGGAAAAATCGCGTCCGCGCATCCGTAGGTTTGAGGCTAACGGCGGCCCTAAAAGCTCGGGCAGCGCCCGCCGGGTCCCCCGTGCCATAGAGGGCACGACCAAGAGCGAATTGTGCGTCGTAGTTACCGGGTGCGAGTGCGACGGCGCCCGTGACGGCGGCAAGCGCGCCTGCGTCGTCTCCCTTGACCGCCAGCACCACGCCAAGGAGCACAAGCGAGTCTGCCACGCTGGCGAAAGTCTTAGGCGCCTTCATCGCAGCATCCCGGTTTGAAGACTTCGGGGGCGAGAACGCTTGCGCCTTTTCAACCGCCGTCCGCGCGAGAACTTCCGCCTCATTAATGCGGCGGAGGTTGAAAAGCGCGAGTGCGCCGCCATAAAAACCCGCAGGGTCAGTTGGCACAGCCAGACGGAAAGCGGCGAAAAGTCGCACGGCATCTTCAAAACGTGACGTGTCGAGCAACTCGACTCCAAACGCCCGCGACTCTTCAACTACAGTAGCGTCAAGCGGCTTCGCGTTTAGCCTTCGTGTCAATTCTGAAAGACGCGAGGAGACGTCTGCGACATCCGTTGTGCCACGAACCTGCGCCGTAGTGCTAATCGGCACACAGACAATGGACGCTGCGAAGGTAGATGCGAGGAGTGTGCGCCAAAACCTTCGCCGTAACTGCAGAACCATTGTCTTCATTGTTCAGACCGCCCGGTTTCTGGTTTCAGGCCCCTTGGGCCTCAGAGAAGATATGCGGGAGACAGTCAGAGAGATTAAGGCAGCGCACCCGCAATCTCAAACCCGGACATCCGACCCCTCAGTTTCAGTCTTGGCTCTCACTTGAGTCTCTGAATCTTCGCAGGTCAAACTGAACGTGGGCCGGAACTTCGCACAAAAAGTAGATTCAACCAGTCCGCGATAGCGGACTGAAAGGCAGCGTATAGGCGGACTGAAAGGCAGTGTATTTTTTCTGCAAAGCCGTGGTGCTGCACTAAAAACATTCGGGTGGCGGACGGTAACGCTTGCCCGCCACCCGTGTACGAAAGCCCGCCGATCAAACGCACTCCAAGTGCGCTACCTTTAGAAGAGCAGCTTGACGGAAAACTCAAGCTGGCGCTGGCGCTGGTTCGCCTTATCTATCCCGAAGTCGGTCGTGTTATTCAGATCTCGGTTCGGGCGGAAGTGGTTGATGTGGTTTAGGATGTTGTAAGCCTGAACCCGCAACTGGACGAAGAAGTCTTCGCTGATAAACCGTGCCGGGACGTTCTTAAAGAGCGACGCGTCCCAGTATTCTTGCCGCTGTCCGCGGAAGACGTTCCTACCGAGGTTGCCAAACTTCGGACCGTTCGGATCCGTTGAAAAGATCGGTGTGGTTGCCGCGCGGAAGGCAGCCGGATTTAGCTCGCGTCCCGCAGGTATGTTTGAGAACGGATCACCAACGAGGTCAACGCGCGCCCCATTTGCAAAGACGCTGTAGGTGGGTCCGCTCTGAATCGTGACGATGTTGTTGAACTGCCAGCCACCGACGACCGCGTCGAGCGCGCCGGGCATGTCGCTGCCGTACCGGCGATTGCGACCGAAGGGCAGGTCGTAAACATTTGAAAATGTGAACCGGTGGCGCACGTCGAGATCGGAGTTGCCCTTGTCGATGCTGAGCCCGATCAGCGGATTCGATGGTCCGCAGGTCGAGACGTTGGGACCGGCGATGCAGAAGCCACCGGGCGTGTTGTCAAGCGCATGCGACCAGGTGTAGGTCGAAAGGATTGACAATCCTTTCGAGAAACGCTTCTCCAGCTTTGTCTGCAATGCGTCATACCACGAGGAACCTTTGTCCTCGGTGAGTATGACTTGATCAATTCCCGGGATCTGTCGCGAACCGCCACCCCCCTGGCCGATGTTGCGCACGACCAGGAGGTTTCTGGCGCGCGTACCAACGTAACCAGCTTCGGCGAGCCAGTTGGGTCGAAACTCATACTGCAGAGTCAAGTTGTACTGATGAAATAGTTCGGTTTTGGCTTCCGGATCGTTAAAGAAGACCGTTGCACCTGCACTGGGTGCGAAGGTGGGCGTTGTCGGCAGCGCAACGCTTGGGAATGGCGCACCAGTCGCAATGTTGACGCCCGGCACCAGGACCCGACGATCGTAGCGCCCGCCGGTTAGGAAGTTAGCGCTCAGCGGTTGCTGGCCGCTGACGTCGGTCGAGTATAGGAGGCCGTAGCCGCCGCGCAGAACGAGTTTACGGTCGGCGCGCAGGCCACTGTAGGCAAAGCCGAGTCGGGGGCCGAAGTTGTTCTTGTCAATATCCACGCCGCCGCGGCCGTGTGGTGAGTCCGGCGTGGTGCGTTCGAGCAGCCGCGTTGCTGGGTTGAAGTTGGCTTGTGCGTCGAAGCGCTCGGTCGGGGGAGTGAACACGTCGTAGCGCAAGCCGAGATTGAGCGTGAGCGTTTCGTTGTACTTCCAGTCGTCTTGCACAAAGACGCCGATCTCCTTGGACGAAAGGAAGGGAATGCCGCCAGGGATGCCGCGACTAATCTCGGTCGGGGAGTAGCCTAGCAGGAAGTTTGCGTAGCCGTTACCTGAATCCTGCGGGCCCACCACGCCACCAAGCACGTCACGACGTCCGCTGAAGAAGCCGTTACGATTAAGGTTCTCAGTGTTTCCGTTGTTGATGATGTCAGCGCCGGTCGTGTAGACGATGTTGCCCTTGGCGCTTCCGCTGCGGCCTGCGTCAAGGTTCGCGTTCTGGCGAACGCGAACGTCGCCACCAAACTTCCAGGCCTTATTCCCCTTGACGACTGTCAGTGCGTCGCCGAAGTAGAAGTTGTTCGAGGTGAAAAAGAATGGGCCACCATCCCCGACGAATTCGAGGTCCGGCTGGCGTGGACCTGTTCCCGTGATGCCCAACAGCACGGTGCCGGAACAGACGACGCCGCAGTTGTTAGTGTTCTGAGTACCGAGGTCGGCAGCGTTCGTCGCGCTAAAGCCGAGCGCTCCGCCAACCCCAGGATTGAAAATGCCGATTTCGACTCGCGTCCAGCCGCCACGAAGGTCGTTAATCACAGTCGGCGTGAATGTCGAGGTTGCGCCCAGTGCGATCTGGCGCGAGTTGCCAAACTCATTACCAGCGCCGAAGCCGGAGGCGAGGTCTTTACCGTTTGGCGACGAACCAAGCGGGAAGTTGTTATCGCGATTGCGGAAGAGGTCTTGCTTGCTATAGCGACCGAAGAAACCAGTCTGGGCGCCGAAAATGCTTTGCGCGTGGTCTATCTTGATGTCGTAGCCATCCTGCTTGCCGCGTTCAGAGCGGTTGCGATGGAAGTTGTTTTCAAGACCAGCCTGCGTCGGCGGTGGGTAGGCGTTGAAATAGGCAAGCGCTACCGGATTAATCTGCCCCAGTGGGATGATGTTTCCGGGAAAAGGATTTCCGCTGGCATCGAAGATCGTGCCGCGCGGCAGAGTACGAAGGCCCGCCGGAGTCCGGTACTGGACAAGTACGCTCGGCTCGAGCAATTCCGAGAAGTCGCCAGTACGAATTTTCGCTGTCGGGACCGTAACCTGACCAAACTCACCACCGAAGGCGGGAGTTCCTGAACGCTGGCCTTGATAGTTGAAAAAGAAGAAGGTGCGATTGCGACCATCCCAGATCGATGAACCACCTTCACCAAAACGCGGCAGGAAAACCGGACCGCCAACATTGAAACCGAAGTTGTGCTGGACGAAGTTGGGCGGATTGGGGTTGTTCGTTGGCCTGGCGCCTGCGAAGTGGCCGGTATAGAACTCGTAGCCTGTTCCATGTATGGAGTTAGTACCCGACTTGAAAGTCGTCGAGACAATCGCGCCGCCCGCGCGTCCCGACTCGGCGCTGGGCACACTCGTCTCGACCTTGAATTCAGCGATAGCATCGGGGCTGGGGAAGATACCGATCTGCCCAAACTGCGATTCGTTGTTGTCCACGCCGTCGAGAGTAAAGTTGTTGTTCGTGACGCGCTGGCCGTTGGCGGAAAGGACCGAGCCACCGGACTCGCGGAAACGTGTGGACTCAGTAGAGTTGCCCGGAGTGCCCTCGCCGCCGCTTGAGAAGTTGCCGCTGCCGCCGAGGACGTTAACTGTTGGTCGCGTGACACCGGGCGAGAGAGCGGCGAGCAGCGTGAAGTTGCGCTGGGGTATTGGCAGGTCTGTTACTTGTCGACCGGTTATCAGATCGCCGCGTACACTCGTCTCGCTTTCAGTGAGCGGCGCCGCATCGGCGGTCACTGTTACTGTTCCCACTCCGCCGGTGATCGTGGCGAACTTCACGTCGAGCGGCAAACGCGCATTAGTCTCGACAACCACGTCTTCAAAGATGACGGTTTGAAAACCCGGAGCCTCTACCGTCACCTTATATTTTCCCGGATCGAGATTGGCAACAGTATAGGTTCCATCATCGCCGCTATTCGCTTCCCGGCTCTCGCCTGTTGCGATATTCAAGACGGTGACCTTCGCGGTGGTGACCAACGCATCGTTTGGGTCTTTCACCGTTCCCAGAACGGTACCTTTGTTATTCTGGGCCAGAGCAGACATGGCTAACGCTAAAATCATCAGGCTCAGGGAGACAAATCGCGCCGCGTGTGGTGGCTTTCTCATGGTGTCGTCCTCGCGTGACTTCAAGAAGATGAAGAAGCACCGAGACCTGTTTCCAGGCGTAAGTGCTCTCTTTTCGGTTCCCTACTTGAGATGGCGCCAAGGCACCGGGCCCTTGGCTTCAGGCTGATCTGCGTTCCGATGAAAAGCTGCTAGAAGAAAGAAAGTTGCACAGTTTGTTGTCTAAACGAACGAAGTATTAATACAGTTTTAGGGGCCTGTCAACACTTTTTAGGCTCTCGAGTGATATTTGTTTCATCGCAGCCGGAGGGCGTGCTCTGGAAAGCGCTTAACTGCCAAAAGCCGGAAAGCTGGGCGTGATCATGCGGCGAATGCTGCCGCAAACTTGCTGGCGAGGACGAGGCTCAAGGCCCCTCTGAGGACGGGTTTTTCTCCCAAGGTTGAAGGTAGGATTCTTGCCGAGGGTAATCCTCGCCGGACACTATGCTCGATGGTTTCAGTCAGTGCACTTTCAACCAGCGACCAGGCGCGCGCAATCTCGCCACCGACAACTACTGCTTCGGGACTGAAGCCGACGACCAGATTTGAAATTCCGACTCCCAAATAATGTGCCGTTTCAATCAGCGCTGCTCTTGCGTTAGCTTCGCCGCGAAGCGCCTGGTCGACTAGTTCTGTGAAACCAGGTGCGTTCTTTTCTTCTTCTCCGGACAAGTTCAAATAGCGAGCTACAGCCGAACGCTCAGAAGAAAAAGCTTCCCAGCAGTAGCGATTGCCGCATGAGCACGGCACCGGCGCGAGCGTTCCGATCACCATGTGTCCAAATTCGCCTGCCGCTCCACGCTGGCCGCGATAAACCTGACCGTCAAAAATGATCCCCGTACCTACGCCCTCGGCTACAAGCACAAGAATAAAGTCTCTGGCGTCGCTGACTTCCGGCCGACCAAACCAAAGCTCCGCAAGCGCGACCGCATTGGCGTCGTTGTCGATAATGACCGGCAAGCCAACTGCCGTCGAGATCAAATTAGAGACGGGAATATCACGCCATTTGAAGTAGGGAACATAGACGGCCGTCCCGGCCGAGGGATCGACCAAGCCGGGGAGACTTACGCCGACAGCCTCGATCGAGCCCTTGTTCTTAGCTGAGAATTCCCGAACTAAAGTGATCACGTCCTGAAGCGTCTTTTCAGGATCCGGATCGGTCAGAAACTCTTGCTGCTCAACTATTCGTCCCGCCAGATCACTAGTGGCGATAGTGGTGCAGGTGGGCGTAATGGCGACCCCAATAGCGATTGCCTCTTTCGTTCGCAATCGGAGCAGCGTTGGCCTCCTGCCTCCGGTCGACTCTCCTTCGCCGACCTCCTCAATGAGTCCCTCCGCCGCTAGCGCTTCGACAATGGCGGAAATGGTTGAGCGCTGCAAATCCGTTTCGCGTGCAATTTCCGCACGCGAAATGGGTTCACGCTCCCGCACGTAGTTCAATACGATCTGCCGATTGATATCGCGGATCGTGTTGAGGCGTGCTGCCTGCGCCTTTCGTAGATCAAGTCGTCGCAAGGTTCTGAAACTCCAAACAGAACAGAGCCATGGGTTCACGTTTAGGCGCCAGTCTGGCTATTTGCCGGCGCCCTTTCCTTGAATCAGAGTAACGGTCTTATCAATCGCTGACACTGTGAACGTTTCAATGTTTCCATTGGACCATTGGACTTCGAGGTTGTCGACTTTAGTCGCTGAGCCCAATCCGAAGTGGAGCGTCATGTCGTTCTGCGAACAATACACGGCACCACTGATCACGTCGAGTCTTTGTCGAATCTTGCCAGTAGTCAAGTAAGCGATGCTACCAATTGCGTCTCTCGGTGTCTTCTTCCCCGGATCACCCACAAGACGCACATTTAACCAGTGTCCGGACGGCATCGTAACATTTCGTAAGATAGTAGGTTTGGAGTCCATGTTATTAATCACTACGTCAAGTCGTCCATCTCCGTCCAGATCGCCAACCGCCAGGCCGCGGCTTGGCCAGGCGCTCGCCAAGGCATTCGCGGGCGGCGCACCCACCCGCTGAAACTTGCCGTTCTTAAGATTGCGAAAAAGCAGCGCCTGCTCTGCAAAACTAGTACCCCACTGATTCTGGTCAACGGCCGGGTAAACGTGGCCATTGACGACAAACAGATCCTGCCACGCATCGTTATCAAAATCTATGAAACTTGTACCCCAGCCCAGAAAAGGAATGGTGACTTCACCCAACCCCGCCTGGAAAGTCACGTCCGTGAAGTTCCCTTCTCCGTCGTTGTGATACAGAACGTTTGAGTCGTCGGAGAAATTTGTGATGTGGAAATCGACCCGGCCATCATTGTCGTAGTCTCCAATGGCGAGACCCATTCCTGCTTGCTCGCGCCCGTTCTCGTTCAGCGCCACTCCTGAAGGATAGCCTACTTCCTCAAAAGTTCCGTCACCTTTATTAATGTAAAGCTGCTTGGGCGTGGAGTCGTTGACCACGATTAGGTCGAGAAGTTTATCGTCATCCGCATGAATGAAGGCGGCGGTAAAGCCGTAATACCTTGATGGATCATTTACGCCGGCCTTCACACTGACATCCTCGAATGTGCCGTCAGGCTTTTGGTGATAAAGCGTATCGCCTTCTCCCGGCAGACCGCGTGGACCACACATTACCGGCACGCCGCGAAACTGGCAAAAGTTTTGACCGACACTACCCGGTTTGCCTGCATCACTTGGACTGGGAGGCAAATTATTTAGATCGATAACCGCGTAGCCGGGAACGAAGAGGTCGAGACGTCCATCGCCATCGTAGTCGCCCCAAGTGGGACCGGTACTCCAACCCCGGCGTGCGACACCAAGCTTCTCGGCAACATCCGTAAAGGTTCCATTGCCGTTGTTATGGTAGAGTCGCGAAATCCCAAAATTGGTCACGTACAAGTCGGGATGACCATCGTTATCGTAGTCCCCAACAGCTACTCCACAACCCCAGCGCTCGTTTCCTACACCGGCTTTGTCCGTTACGTCCTCAAATTTCCAATTACCCAGATTACGATAGAGCGCAGCGCGAGGTGGCTTTTCTTTGCCGTCCAAAGCGGCCACCGTCGAACCATTGACCAGGTAGATATCGGGGAGGCCATCTCCGTCGTAGTCAAAGATTGCGACACCACCGGAAGTGGTCTCAAAAATGTAATTCTTTTGTGGACTACCGGAGCGATGTTTGAAGCTGGAGAGGGCCGTCTTGTCCGTGACCTCTTCAAAAACGACCGGCGCTTTCGGATCCGTAATCCCAACAGTGCGGCGCGAGGAATAGGTCACCGGCGTTCCAGTTGAAACACCCATTCCCTGCTGTGGCTGGGGGGTTTGCGCGGGAGCCTGACCGCAAACGATGGTAGTACCCGCTATCAATGCCGGCAGGAAAAAAAGAAACTGGGTTAGCCGTATTAGACGGCGAGTCTCATTCAAGATCATTTTAACTGGACCAAAGTACGCAGCTATGTCGTAGCTACCAAAGTAAGACTCGAGTCTCGCAAATTTGCAGGTCAGGAAGGTGGGCTTGCCCCCGCTGGAACGCCAAGGGCTCCATTCGTTTCTTCAGTTTTCAAGGGACAGACCCGTTGCCAGAACCTGAGAGCCTTTCCATTTACAAAAG
>DATBRN010000172.1:0-6997 GCA_036560225.1 Pyrinomonadaceae bacterium
CCGATTATGGCAGTGAACGCGTTTTCCAGTGCCGACTTCATTCGCCGCGGCGGCCGGATCCCGGCGCCAATTCACTCTCTAAGGAATTGATATAACTGCAAGATGCGTAATGCGGGGCTTATATGGAATTATCTATCTCGAGGTAGCACGGGTTCCCGAGCGCGGATGGCTGCTGGCTGCGGTCGGACTAGTTGGAAAGGTGCTTGGCCCAATTGGACTCATTCGTCTGATCTGGAGCGGAACATGGCCGCGATCGACGATTGTCTTGTCACTCACGAACGATTTGATCTGGTGGTTGCCCTTCGCGCTTTATTTGTATGACGCATGGCCCGCGTTTCGCCAGGATCTTTTCGAAAACCGGGCAATGGGATTACAGAACGGGGAGCGATAGCGACCTGTTCTGTAATGGCGCTTCTTTCAACTTGCCCAAATCTGATACCGGCACCTAACCACTCCTCGAATGGTTGGCCCATGATGTCATTGAGCATCGACTAAAATACTCTGGACAAATCCGAGTTCAGGGCTTAACTTTTACGCCTATTCCGCCACCCTTCAGGAGCGTCTATGGCAGAAGCACTCGGCATGGTTGAATGCATGGGCCTGGTAGCGATGATTGAAGCTGCCGATGCAATGGTCAAGGGGGCCAATGTGCGATTAGTCGGTTGGGAAAAGATCGATGCCGGCCTGGTAACTGCGATCGTGCGAGGCGACGTTGCTGCTGTACGTGCTGCTGTTGATGCGGGAGCCGCGGCTGGGCGAAAGGTGGGCCAAGTTGTTGCCACTCACGTTATTCCCCAACCGCACAATGACGTAGATCGTGGGCTACCGGTTCTTAAAACAGGCGAAACGACAAGGAAAAAAATCAGCGGTTCGGTTCGTCCGAAGTGAAATTCTTGTTAAGAAGTTGATCACTCAGGGTATATTTTGCTGTATAAGAAGTATTCTCAGCTGTGAGTATTGCGATCCGATTTCAGGTTCGCTCCGCACCACTAAACTCTTCATCACCCAGCAAAGGAGACCGAAATGGCAACTAAGAAAGCTGCAAAGGCACCTTCTTCAGCACCAATCAACCCAGCGCTCAAATTCAGAATAGAGTGGATCTTTGACCCGGGGCCGGAATTCCTTAGGATAAGCAGGGCGGCCCAGGTGCAACTGAACCAACTGAAGGCCGACTTTACTAAACGTGCGAACGAGGTTATCGCCAAAGGCCAACAATAATCGAGAGGGTCTGGCCCTCGCACTGGACTCCTTCCAACCATCACTCAATAGAATCGTTTACCAGGACCAAACTGGTTTGGAGGGCGTATGCGCCTGCCTATTCCGCTACGCATTTTACCTGGTGGCACCGCGGACGAGCGCGAACGCGATACGTCGCGTGCCATCATGCTGATCGGTTTCCTGCACCAGGGAAATCTGGGGCTCGGATATCTGACTTCGGTTCTGCGCAAGTATGGATACTCCGTACATGTCGTCGACATCGAGCAACCGCCTGAAGAAATCATCAAGACGGCGCTGTCCCTCAATCCACTCCTGATTGGGTTTTCGCTGATCTTTCAGTTCTACATCAGCAGTTACGGTGAGCTTGTGCGCGCCTTGCGAGCTTGTGGGGTTGATTGTCACTTCACCATGGGCGGTCACTTTCCGAGCCTGAGTTATCAGCAAACACTTGAGATCGTCCCCGAACTCGATAGTGTGGTCAGGTTCGAAGGAGAGTTGACACTCGTCGAGCTTGCGGACGCGCTAAGCACGGGGAAGAACTGGCGAGACATTTCGGGAATCGCCTATGTTCGCGACGGAGAAGCGGTTACAACGCCGGCGCGGGCGCTGGTCGAAGACCTGGACCAGTTGCCTTATCCGGAACGCAACTATCAGCCGGACACCGTACTGGGAAGAAGTATTATGCCCATTCTGGCGAGCCGTGGTTGCGCGCGCACCTGTTCCTTCTGTTCCATCCATACGTTCTATCGCGCCGCGCCGGGTCGCATTGTGCGAACACGCAAGCCCGCGGAAGTAGTGCGGGAGATGCGCATGCTTCACGAAGAAAAGGGAATCACTATATTTCTGTTCCAGGATGATGACTTTCCATTGTTCGGAACCGTATGGCGGCGTTGGGCCGGCGAGTTTGTGGATGAACTACATCGCAACAAATTACCGGGCAGGGTCATTTGGAAAATGAACTGCCGCGCTGATGCCGTTGAGCGGGAGCTTTTCATAAGAATGCGGGATGCCGGGCTCTACCTCGTCTACATGGGGCTTGAGTCAGGGAGCGAACAGGGACTGGAGACGCTCCACAAACAAATCACGGTGGCTCAGAACATCAGGGCTGTAAGGCTCCTGAAGAGCATCGGATTAATGTGGGAGTACGGTTTCATGCTGCTCGATCCTTCCAGCACCTTTGAGTCAGTGAGGGAAAACATCAATTTTCTTCGGACGATCGTCGGAGATGGTTGTTTGCCGGTGACCTTCTGCCGAATGCTGCCGTATGACGGTACCCCTATCAAAGATGAGCTCGTAAGAACAGGACGCCTGCGCGGCGATGTTTGCAATCCCGAGTACGATTTCCTGGATCCACGGCTCGAGGAGTTTTATGAAGGGCTCACGAGTGTTGTTAACGTTAGAGGGTGGATTCACGGCCTCGAGGCTGTGACTCTCCAACTATCAACTGCCTGGCATGAAGTGGCAGTGATGAAGCGTCTCTTTCCTGCTTTGCCAGGGATGGCCAGATACACGCGGTCTCTCCGCAGGATCACCAAGAAGAGCAACGATTTGTTGCTTCGTATTGTGGAAGATCTTTCGTATGTCTTCTCGGATGGTAAAGAGAATCTTTGGGTATTGGAGGAAGTGGAGGAATCAAGAAAGAGCGTCCTGGAAGAATTCATCAACCTACGGAATGACTTCGTTTATAGGAATGAAGCGATTCTGCTGGACGCCCTGAAACTCGATGCTGAACCGATCCTGATTGAGGAACCAGAAAGAATTGCTGTGACCGCTTGAGCTGCAGCGTTGATATGTGTCCTATAAGCTTCAGCTTGTCGCAGCGCCACGACAAGTGTACTGAAACCCGCGGAGCGGGTGACAGCATAAAGCCTGGGGTGGAGCGCAGCGGAACCCCAGGATCGATGGCGATATGATTGCGGTCGAGCCCGCGTGGGCGGGCGACAGATGTTTGTGCTCTGAGGTGTCTCTTGTTTCGTCTCACGGTAAAGCGCCAGCTGTCGGGCGCTTCGCGCGCTCTGAGAGCAACGCTCTCTTGATCCTGGGGTTCCGCTGCGCTCCACCCCAGGCTCTATGCTGTCACCCGCTCTGCGGGTTTCGGCACACTTGATTAGACTTGTCTAATCAGAGGTTCCTTTAGTTTGTCGCAGCTCGACGACAAACTGAAGTTTATCGGACAATTTCATTCAAGCCCCACCACCCGAAATAATTCCTTGTTCCAAGCGAATAAAAGTCAGCGTCTCCGGTAGGCATGCTTCCGGCTAGGCTCAACTAAGTGCGAATGCAACATCGCAAACTAACAGTTTGCTTTACCAGGCAATAACATCCGCGGTTATTTGCTGATTCTGGTTCCCGTTTTTATACTTCCTGGCACTAATGACTCTGACTATTTATTTTCTGCGACACGGCCAAACAGAACTCAGCCGTGAAGATAACTTCTGCGGATCCGGACTTGACCCAGAGCTTACCAAAGAAGGCTTGCAGATGGCGGAGGCCTTTGCTACGGCCTATCGCTCAATAGCATGGCGGGCAATTTATTCGAGCGGCTTGCGACGCGGTATCACAACCGCAAAACCACTCTGCGACGCCTTGGGAATAGCGATGCAAACTCGCGCCGATCTGAACGAGATTGCCTATGGGAAGTGGGAAGGGCTGAGTAAGGAGAAGGTCGAGCGAGATTATCACGACGATTACGTTAGCTGGCTTGCCGATCCGGCCTGGCACGCACCGACAGGAGGAGAGTTAGCCATCTCAGTAGCCCGGCGCAGTTTGCAGGTGGTTGATGAAATCAAGCAACAATTCACCGATGGAAACGTTCTGGTCGTCTCCCACAAGGCGACAATCAGAATCATTCTCTGTGGTCTGCTGGGGATCGATGTCGGGCGTTTCCGTTACCGGCTGGGCTGCCCAGTGGGCTCAGTTAGCCGGGTTGAATTTTCATTAGAGGGACCGCTCTTGCACACGTTGGCGGACCGTTCTCACTTGAGTGAATCGCTCAAATCTCTGCCCGGTACATAATCGCCGAAAAGTCGCACAACTATGACGGAGGCCTGTGGGTGAAGACTCGCCTGACGTGTCATGAGGGTTTTCACAAGGACTGCGCTAAACTCAAACTGCGTCGAAAACCTCGCCCCCTGAGTCACGGTGGCATTTAAAAGACGAAAGCATGAACCATCCGAATCTTGCTCAGAATGAGACGCCGCAAGAGGTTGCTGATCGGGTTGCCCGGCGTTTCTTTGGTGTCACGGATGATGGCTTCAGCACAAGGTTGCTTGGGTGAAGTTGGGAAGACTATAGTTCTGCTCCTTTGGAGAAAAGCGAATGGGACACAGTCATGGCAATAGTGCAGCCTTAACCGGACGAAGGCTCGGACTCTCCATCGTCATCACAATTCTTTTTGTTCTCGCGGAAGCAGTTACTGGTTACTTCTCCCACTCGTTGGCGCTTCTTTCTGATGCCGGACACAACTTCGCCGACGCCCTTGCCCTGGTTTTCTCCTGGTACGGCATCTGGATCGCAAGAAAGCCCTCAACCGCACGCCGCACCTTTGGCTATCACCGCGTCGGAATATTCGCCGCCCTGGTCAACGCCGTGTCTTTGGTTGTTATTGCTTTATTGATCTTTTGGGAGGGTTTTGGTCGCTTACGAAATCCAGAGCCAGTTCATAGCGTACCCATGATCGCTGCCGCGCTGATAGCGATCATAATGAATACTGCGATTGGGTTGTGGTTGAGGAAGGTTTCTAAGCACGACCTCAACGTCCGCAGCGCTTACATGCACATGCTTGGTGACGCCATTTCCGCCGCCGGCGTCGTCGTGGCCGGAATATTTATAGCTTTGACCGGCAGCTCAATTGCTGACCCAGTAGTCTCATTTCTGATTGCCATCCTGATTCTATGGAGTTCATGGGGAATCCTGGCCGAGTCAGTCAATGTGCTCCTGGAAGCAATTCCTAAGGGAATGGATATGGCCGAGGTGGAGCGGACCATTGGCGGTGTACATGGAGTGCGGGCCGTCCATGATCTTCACGTGTGGACTGTTGGGGCCGGAATGGTTTGTAGTAGTTGTCACATTCTGGTAGACGAGCAGAGTGTACGTAGTGGCGAGAACGTGCTCCGGGCCGTGACTGAAGAACTTGAACATCGTTTTGGTATCGCGCACACCACGATCCAGGTTGAGGTTGAGGGCTGCGAGCCAAACGACATGTACTGCATAAAGAGAGCTGCAGAGTACGCCGGTGGGCATTACCACCGGTAGAAGCCGCAATCACTTGCGAGATGACCACACCCCGCAACCCCGACACTCGCTTCCGGCTAAGCTTCGTGTTGTTATTGCTCATTTTTGGTGCGGCTACGGTGAACGCCCAGCAGCCTTTTGTGACTGACGACGCAGACACGACTCCGAAGAGTCATTTCCATTTTGAGTTCAGCAACGAGTTTGATCTCCTCCAGCGTTCTTCGTTCCCTAACCTTAAACAGAATACGGCTGACTTTGAACTTGACTACGGACTCTTCAACCGAGTCGAGATTGGAATCGAGTCTCCGCTGCTTACAATCATGAATGCCCGGGGAACCATTCCAAAGACAGCGTTAGGAATTGGTGACACAAACCTCTCACTGAAATACAACTTCCTGAGAGAGCGCGACAATTCCCGCCATCCGGCAATGGCAATTGCCATCAACCTCGAACTGCCAACCGGCGATACCAAACGACAATTAGGATCCGGCTTATCAGACTTCTACATGAACGGCATCGTGCAGAAGTCGGTGAGCAAGAGTACGAAACTGCGGATGAATGGCGGTATTCTGTTTTCTGGTAACGAGACGACTGGCGTGGTGGGAATAAAAACACGGGGCACGGTGTTTACGGGTGGCGGATCGCTGGTCAAGCAGTTTAGTCCCAAGCTTCAACTCGGCGTTGAACTCACCGGCGCGCTCCAGAGAAATTTTCAACTCGGCAAGGGCCAACTCCAGACTCTGATGGGTGGAAACTACCAGGTCAGGCGGAACATTTCTTTTGATTTCGGAATCGTTGGCGGAAAATATACCGCGAGCCCGCGCGTCGGGGTGCAGTTGGGAATCTCAGTGGACTTTTGAAGTCATCTTTGGGTAATGGTCGGTTTGAATCCGATAGGCTTTCTCTTGTCGTGACGCGACGACAAACTAAAGTTTATCGGACATGCAGGAGCAGGGAACTCGGATTCGCTCGCAATAGTTTGAAGGGGAGGCGATTATGGCGCGAAAAAAAAAAGCAAATGGGCTCGGTCAACTACTTGAGCGCTTCTCGCGTAAGGCTACGGAGGCGACCGGAACATCGTCCGCCTTCATACTGGCCTGTCTCGTTATTAGTGTTTGGATAATTACCGGGCCTTTCTTTCGCTTTTCAGATACGTGGCAATTGGTAATCAACACCGGAACGACGATAGTTACGTTTCTAATGGTCTTTCTGATCCAGCGAGCCCAAAACAAAGATGCGCTGGCAATACATCTCAAACTGAACGAGATGGTGGCGGCACTTGAAGGGGCGAGCAACCGGTTGATCGACGTGGAAGATCTGACCGAGGATGAGATCAAGACCCTCCACAAGCACTACCAGAGACTAGTAGCGATGGCCAAGAAAGATTTAGCGCTGACCACGAGCCACTCGATTGAAGAAGCTGAAGCGCGACACAACATCAAGCACGGTAAGCACAAACACAAATCGAAATAGCCGGGTGATCAGAAGGCAGAAAGCAGAAGGCAGAGGGCCTAGCTCCGGAGGAGCCGGATGTTTATAGATAGAC
>DATBRN010000173.1:0-74097 GCA_036560225.1 Pyrinomonadaceae bacterium
TAGATCTTTGGCCCACGAGCGAGTCGCAAGTGTGATCCGGGCCTGAGGAAACAGGCGCCTCAGTTCACGTAGCGCGGGGATCGTCATCATCGCGTCGCCGACCCAGTTGGTCCCGCGCACCACTATGTTTTTGGGATTCAGGTCATCCATTGCTAGAGAACCAGAAGATTTTCCATATATCATTTATCATTTCTCATTTTCATTTAAGAACTCGTCCCTCCGCAGACGCAGGTTTTTGGCAATGACAAATAGAAAATGTCAAATGATATATGGAAAATCAGCCTTTCCATCCAACGGACAACTGCGCTCTCTAAACGAAACAGGCAGATGCCTACAACAGCGACCGAAGCCCTTCCTCGATGCCTATTTCCGGGTGCCACGCAAGTTGCCCTCGAATCCGAGTCAAATCAGAAACATAATTAACCGGCACCGGATTCGGTAACGAGTCGTCGTTAACAATATTAGGCTCAAGCGCAATCATTCTGCCTACGGTGTTCACCAACTCCAGTAATGTGGCCGCGTTTTCTTTGCCGCCACCAAGATTATACAGGCCATGGCTGAACGACGAGTCAATAAATGCCTTACAGGCGCGCGCGAAATCGTCGACGTGCAGAATATCGCGAATAGGATGCCCGCCAAGTGGGAGCCGAATAGGCCAGCCGCGCTTAACGGATTCCACATAATGCGTGACAAAACCATTTTCGTTTCCGTCTGACGGTCGCGCGTAGATCGTGGACAATCGGAAGATGCAAGCACGGACGTCGCGCTGCCGAGCGTAGTACTCCACATAACGTTCCCCGATCAACTTTGACCATTCGAGCGCTGTTTGCCCGGAATAATCGGTTGGACAAGTCTCCGGGACCTCGGTGTACGAGTCTGCATTTGCGCCGTAGACGTCCTTGGTGGATGCATAGATGAAGGCCATTCCGGGCTGCAGCTGCTTGACCACATTCGCGGCACCTTCAGCGTTTGTGCGAAAACAAAGCTCGGCGCTGCGGGGATCCTTGTCTAAATGGCCGGCGAGATGGATGACTGCGTCGTAGTTCGCAACCAGCCTAACGTCTTGTTCGCTAAGAATGTTGTGGCCGGAGCGGCGGGAAAAATCATCAGCATCAAAAAACCGGCGGACATGTGTGCCAAGGTAACCGCTACCGCCGGTAACGAGGATTTTCATAGATCAAATCGAGGGCCCGAGGCCCAATGGAATTCTCCATATATGATTTCACATTTTTCATTTTTCATTTTAAGAGAGAACGACTTGCGATCAAGGCATGCTTGCTCCTAATGACCGAGGGAAATGTGAAATGAGAATTGCGAAATGAAATGTATCATTTATTGAGATGTGCCTTGGCCCCAGCATCGCCCTTGGCCAATTCAGTTAACTTCATCAGCGACTCGACGTGGCCGATAGCGATAAGAACGTCGCCACTCTCAATTCTCGCTTCGCCACTGGGATTGAAAAGAATCTCACCGTTGCTGCGCCGTATGCTGACAACGACTATATCCAACTCCGACCGGATGTTTGTTTCGCTTAACTTTTGTGCGGCCAGAGGTGACGAAGGCCCAACTTCAAGTTGCTCAAACGCCAACTCGAGCTTATTAGCTGTGATCGAGCCAAGGAAGTCGTCGACCGCTGGTTTCGTCAGGGCCATCGCCATGCGGTGACCGCCAATTATTGTTGGAGCAACTACTCGATTTGCGCCAGCGCGAATCAGTTTCGTTTCCGCCTGTTCCTCGGCGGCGCGGGCGACGATGTGCAACGCAGGATTCAAGTCACGGGCCGTGAGCACGACATAGACGTTGTCCGCATCGTCCGGCAGGCAGGCTGCCAATCCGCGCGCATACTCGACGCCGGCTTCTCGAAGACTCTCTTCCAGCGTCGCGTCACGAACCAGGACCATTACGCCGAGATCGATCAACTCCGCGACCTTCTGAGGATCCCTCTCGATTACAACAAACGTTTCGGCGCTGTCCAGCAGTCCGCGAGCCAGGTGGGAGCCAACGCGTCCCGCGCCGCAAATGATGAAATGGTTTCGTAGTTTGCTCATTTTGCGGGACTGCCGGCGCTGCCCGAAGGTTGCGACCATCTCCGATTGAACGATTGCCTGTACTGTCGTCGTGAGTGCGTAGAGCACCACACCGACGCCGGCCAACATAAAGATAGTTGCGAAAATGCGGCCATTTCTCGTGGCGGGAGTCAGGTCGCCATAGCCTACCGTGGTAACGGTTTGCGCGGAGACATATAGGCCGTCAAGTATCGACCAGCCTTCAATTAGATAGAAGCCGACAGTCCCAAATCCGATCGCGATCATCACCGCGGTCAGAGCGTAAAGGATTATCTGATGTTTCCCAGCAAACGAACGCGGGCGAATCGGCGTTAAACTCATACATTAGAAATCGCATCTAAACGACGGTCTAAGTTTATATGCCGCAGGACGTTAACCAAAGTAACGACATGCTGTCAAATTTTGTGGGGCCCCGACATTCTGGTAGACACGCCGGGTGCGAGAGGTTAGCATCTAACTCACGAGGATGGACGACTGACGCAGACCGCGGCGTCAGGCCGCAAAGGTCTTTCGCCTGTCTTTTATGCAAGTAAGATACCCACCCGAAAGAACTCCCCCGCCAGGCAAGCCTTCGAAGAGGAACTTGAGGTCCCAATCGCGTATCGTTGCTTATGCTGAACCGGAAGTCAGCTTTTGGCGGCGCTTGGGTCGCAGACTGTTCAGTCCTCTTGTAGTCATTCCAGCGCTGGTTTTAGCCACAATCGTCATCGGCTTTCTGGTTTACTACTGGACCGTCTTCTCCAGGCGCATTGACAACCTGCTAAGCGGCGAGGTGTATACGCGGTCCGCTGGAATCTACGCGGCGCCAAAACAACTTCGTGTGGGACAGAGCCTCACGCAGGAACGACTCCTTGAGTCACTGAAGCACGCAGGTTACGTCGAGAAGACACAGCAAGCGGACAAGGCCCGCGGACGTTATGCGCTTGGCGACGGAAGCATCGACGTCGAACCTAGCGACAATACAGCCGTGGATGGCCAGCGCCAGTTTCGAAGTGTGCGGGTGCAATTTGCACGCAACGGAAAAACGATCAGCTCACTGACTGAACTCGGCAGCAATGCGCGGCTGGATAAAGCGTTGCTTGAACCTGAGCTGATAAGTTCAGTGACTGGACGCGAGCGAGCGAAGCGCAGAGTGATCGGCTTTAACGATCTGCCACCACAACTCGTCAAGGCCATCACCGTTACGGAGGATCGGTCGTTCTTTGAGCATTATGGCGTGAACGTCCGGGGCATTTTGCGCGCGCTGGTACGTCGCTACGACACTGATCCCAATTCTCCAATCGCGCGCCAGGGCGGTTCGAGCATTACCCAGCAACTAGTCAAAAATCTACTCCTGTCACCTGAGAAGACTCTGAAGCGCAAGATCGCCGAGGCATACATGTCTGTGATCCTCGAAACGCGCTTGTCCAAACAGGACATATTTGCCCTTTACTGTAATCAGGTTTACCTGGGCCAACAGTCGGGCTTCTCGATAAATGGCTTTGGTGAAGCGGCTGATGCCTATTTCAACAAGGATGTAACGAACCTTACGCTGCCGGAGTCGGCTTTTCTGGCGGGGCTAATCCGGAGTCCGAATCGTTACAACCCCTACCATGACATAAACACGGCAACCGCGCGGCGCAATCAGGTTTTGGACAACATGGCTGAAACCGGCGCAATTTCCGGCGACGAAGCAAACCAGGCAAAGCAAACTACTCTGCAGGTTGCTGCCACGAAGGGCCGAATTGATGTTTCTGATGCCCCGTATTTTGCTGATTATGTTCAGGGCCAATTAGGCGACATCATCGCCGGTCAGGGCGCGGCGGAACACCTCCGGATCTACACGACTGTCGATCTGGATTTACAACGAGCGGCTTACGCGGCTGTTACTAAACAGCTTGCTGCGCTCGATAAAGTCGAAGCTAAGCGGTTTCCCTCTGGCACACTCCAAGCAGCCCTCGTAGCCATGAATGCCAAAACCGGCGAAATAGTAGCGATGGTTGGCGGGCGCGACTATGGCAAAAGTCAACTCAATCGCGCGGCCGACGCGTTGCGCCAGCCAGGCTCGGTGTTCAAGCCTTTCGTCTACGCGACCGCGCTCAACACGGCTTACGATCCCGTTCCGCGGGTGATCACGCCCGCGACTACGTACATGGATGAGCCGCAGACGTTTTCATTCGACAACCAGGAATACTCGCCAGGAAACTTTGGCGACACCTATAGCAATGCGCCGGTTACTTTGCGCGATGCGTTGGTTCATAGTTTGAACGTCGTGACCGTAGAGGTGGCGATGGAGGTCACGATCGGTCGCGTGATGAACCTTGCCGCAAAAGCAGGGTTGCCAAAACCAGCCCGTGCCTACCCCGCGATGGCGCTTGGCACGAACGAAGCGACACCTTTGCAAGTGGCCTCGGCCTACACCGGCTTTGCGACGTTGGGAACGCGAACCAGCCCCATAGCCATCAACCGCATCACCACTGGCAACGGCGTGACTATCGCTGCACCAACGCCGCAAAAGACCGAAATGCTTCGCCCCGATGTTGCCTATGTACTGACTTCGTTTCTGAAGGACGTAGTCAACCGGGGCACCGCGGCAAACGTGCGGGCACGTGGTTTCAAAGCCAATGTCGCCGGGAAAACCGGTACGTCTCGCGACGGCTGGTTTGCTGGTTACACCCCAAATCTCGTTTGCGTCGTGTGGGTAGGTTTTGACGACGGTTCACAACTTGGTCTGACTGGCGCAAACTCAGCGCTGCCGATTTGGACGGATTTTATGCAGGTGGCGTTGGGTGAACATCCGGAATGGCAGGGCGACTGGGACATGCCCGCCGGGATCCAGGAGGAAGCGATAGACCTCAAGACCGGGGGGCCCGCGGCGCCAGACGATCCCGACAAACGCGTCGAACTGTTCATCAACGGTACGTCGCCTCAGTTAGCCTCCAATCAGCCGCCTGAGGAGGAGGCGTCACCCGAAATCGACGAAACGGCGACGCCTCAGCCCAATCAAGTGTTGCCGCCAGTGACTCTGGAACCATCGCCAACCCCGTCGCCCCGGGGGAAGCCGCCGAAAACTGAATTACGAACAGACGAGAGCGGCCGCTTGGAAGGAACCATCACACTCGACATTGATCCGACTACCGGCTTGATTGCAGTGGAGTCGTGTCCAGTGATCCGGACCAGGACTTTCGTGCTGGGAACCGAGCCAAAGAAATACTGCGGTCCCGAATACCATCAGCGCCCCTTGCCTTCGCCTCAAGCTTCAAGACCTCGCCTTACGAATCCGTGAGGCTTTGCACAGATAGTCGAAATTAATATTTACGAGCGGACTTTCAGCCGTCCACTCTGATCCCCGCCGGTTGACAGCGCAGACCTCAACGTTTCAATCGCCAGCGCAGCAGCGTGCTGCTTCCTTGAGGGTAGACCACCGACCACTTCCAGCAAGTCTTTGCGCGTGATGCTGGTTGCTTCTTCGATGGTCTTTCCGGTGACTAGCTCCGTCAAAATCGAACCACAAACAAGCGTCGGCGGACAACCATACGCGAGAAAGCCCGCAGCCACAATGCGACCTTCTCTAACTCGCAGCGAAATGCGCATACGATCTCCACAGACTGGATTGATTTCTTCTCCCCTGGCGTTTGCGTCCGGGAGTTCACCGGCGTTGCGAGGGTTTTCAAGGTGGTCTTTGAAAGTCAGCGAGTAAGGCATGCAAGTAGATTTCGGAGTGGCACCTGCGAAGTTGGTTAACTCGAAAGCCGAAACTCAAGACTTGAAACTTTATTGAGCGGGGAAAGTTGTCGCAGTTTTTCAACCGCGCGAGGTAAAACCTCGAGAACGTAGTCAACATCCTGGTCGGTGTTGTCTTTACCGAAGCTGAAGCGAATCGCGCCGCGCGCAAGTTCGTCGTTACGACCCAGCGCCCGTATAACCGGCGAAGGCTCCAGCGTGCCTGAAGAGCAGGCCGAACCGGTTGAAACCGCAACGTTCTGTAGATCCAGGCTAATTAACAAGCCTTCACCCTCGATGTAGCGAAACGAAATGTTTGAAAGGTGGGGCAATCGCCGCGCGCGGTCGCCATTAATGACTATGTCTTCCACGCGCTCAATGACGCCGGCCTCAAATCGATCTCGGAGTTCCTTGTCATGTCTTGATCGTTGGTCCATCTCTTCGCGAGCAAGTTTCGCCGCTGCACCAAAGGCTACAATGGCCGGCACGCCTTCTGTCCCCGCTCGCCGCTCCCGTTCCTGATGCCCGCCTATGTTCTGAGGCATTAGACGTACACCGCGCCGGACGAAGAGCGCTCCGGCCCCTTTTGGCGCGTAGAGCTTGTGGGCGGAGAGCGACAGCAAATCGCATCCCAGTTTTTCGACATTCAAAGGAATCCGGCCGGCGGCCTGGACGGCATCCGTGTGGAGCCACAGTTGCCGTCGACCTCGACCCCGTTCCTCGCGCACGAGCGCTCCAACCTCTTCAATGGGTTGAATAGTGCCGATTTCATTATTCGCAAGCATCACTGAGATCAGGACAGTGTCTGGTCGTAACGCGGCACGAAGATCTTCGATTTGCACAACTCCATCTTCATGAGCCGGGAGCCGCGTAATCTCCCAGCTGCCTTTTCCAGCCTTTTCTAACGCCTCACAAATTCCCCTCAGTGAAGAGTGCTCAATGCTGGAAGTGATGATATGACCCTTACTACTTTGACTGGCCCGACTCGCGACGGCCTCGCACAATCCGCGAATGGCGAGATTGTTGGCCTCGGTTCCCCCTGAGACGAATACGATTTCATTTGCCCTGGCCCCAATCAGTGCGGCAACCTCGCGACGTGCCCGGTCGACAGCCGCACGAGCCTCCTGACCAAACGAATGTACGCTCGAAGCATTGCCAAACTTTTCCGTTAGGTATGGCAGCATTGCTTCGACAACGCGCGGATCGGCAGGCGTCGTAGCGCTGTGATCCAGATAGACCCTGCGTTTTTCTGTCATGCCATTCACCTGAACTTCCAATGCGGCAACAGCGCCGGCGTGGTCGCGAATCCCGCCGCCAACCAGTAACCCAAAACAGGCATCTGAAAACCAGTTAGCCTTGCTCGAAGGGTCCGACGGCGATTTGGCGACGATTTGAGACGATTCGAGTCTAGGGGCGCACAGGAGAGACGGTCAAGCATGAGGCCATTCGCGAAGGTAATGTCCCCCACCGTCCGTTTAGATGGGACACCTCTGTCCCGCAGCGCGAGGACGGACATGTCCGCTTTCTAAACGGCTCCGGGCGGCGGATAAACTCCCGGACCCAAAGAAAACCTCAGGTAAAGTGGTTCCCAGACAGGTTGGACGATTGTTGGCCCGATGGTTACGATGATAGCATCCTACTTGCACAAAGTTGGCTCTCCCAAGACAACTACGGCGACTTCAATTGCCGTAATCTCTGGAAGGAACAGCAAATGAAATTTCTAAAGATTCCCCTTGTAGTTTTGCTTGCGTTGACCATGACCTCGTGGTCGATAGCGATAGGAGCTTACGCCGCGGCTGCTCAGTCCACAGCCCTGGAGCGCGGTTATCGTACAGGCTATTCAGATGGCTATAGCGCCGGGTCGCGCGACGTGGCCGACCATGCCCCGCGTGATCATCAAAACAAGGACGAGTACTCGCGCGGTGATCGGAACTACAACCAAGCATGGGGTACCATCGAAGACTATCGCGACGGTTATCAGCAAGGCTTTGAGGCCGGATACAACGCCGGCTACGACCGAAGTCCATTTGACTCTTCCACACCAACTGGACTGAAGCCACGTGGCACCACGGCTTCCGGCCCCTCGAGCAATCCTCCCGTTAACAGCGACCAGAATTCCAATCAGAATGTGCCCCAGAATACTTCGAATATTCCCGACAATTCAGGACAGTCGGGAAATACTTCAAGTACTGGTCCACTCTCCATTCCTCGCGATGCGATTCTCTTGATCGAGTTGCAATCGAGCCTTTCGAGCGACGATAGCCAGCGCGGCGATCGCTTTCAGGCGCGTGTGATCGACCCACGTGAATTCGAAGGCGCGATCATCGACGGGCGTGTTACCCGTGTGAAGCGCGCTGGAAAAGTGAAGGGAACTGCCGAACTCCAACTCTCATTCGATGCGATTCGCATGCCTGACGGTCGCACGGCCGGGCTTAATGCCAATGTTATCGAAGTTGTCGATACGGGAAGCAGGGATGACAGCGGTAGAGTTGACTCGGAGGGCGGTGTCAGAGGAAGAGACTCTACCAAGGATGACATTTCTAAGGTTGGAGCAGGAGCTGGTATCGGGGCAATCATCGGCGCGGTAATCGGCGGCGGAAAAGGTGCTGCAATTGGCGCGGTGATTGGTGGCGGAGTCGGCGCCGGAACCGTCGTTACTAGTCGGGGACGTGATGTTCGACTTGCCCGCGGCCAGCAACTAAGGATTCGCACAGCCACTGAAACACGAGTCCCATGAAACTCCTTTCGTGAAAAACCGACGCGGACGCGGAGACACTGCGAAACGGCGACACGGTGATAAGACGCTTTCTCGGCGCGTCCCCGCGTCGCCGCGTCTCCCAGTCGGGTTCGTCTCACCACCTCCAAGTTTCCCGTTAGTCACACTGCTTACTGACTTTGGCAACTCCGATTATTTCGTCGGTACAGTCAAAGGAGTGATTCTTTCCTCGAATCCCGAAGTCCGCGTCGTTGACATTACGCACGAAATTCCGCCACAGGATATTGAAGCCGCTGCATTCACTTTGCTCGCCGCGTATTCTTCCTTCCGGCAAGGTACTATTCACGTTGCCGTCGTTGATCCGGGAGTGGGTTCATCGCGCCGTGCAATATTGATCAAAACGCGAGTTGGATACTTTGTTGGTCCAGACAATGGGATTTTCAGCTACGTTTACGAGCGCGAGGATGACTTGGCGGGGACGCCCGAGATATTTCAGCTAACCAACACACAATATTTTCGTCATCCAGTCAGCGCGACATTCAATGGCCGCGATGTATTCGCTCCCGTCGCTGCTGCCCTTTCGCAAGGCATCAAACCGAATGAGTTGGGAACTAAAATTACAGAAATGGTCCGGTTGGCCCCACTGCAGCCCGAGACTTTACGTGATGGCAGGATCAAGGGACGGATAATCCACATCGATCGATTCGGAAACTGCATAACCAATATCACTCCAAAGGAGTTGACACCCGAGATGATCTCTGGGGGCGCCAAGGTACAAGTGAAAAACAGATCGGTGTCCTCTTTTCGCAATTACTTCTCTGAAGCGACGGGAAATCGCGAGAAGGTGTTTGGAGTCTGGGGAAGTGCAGGCTTCCTGGAAATTGCCGTCTCAAACGACTCGGCTGCAAAACTCCTGAAGGTGAAACGAAGTGATTCTGTGATTGTGTCGAGTGGTTAGCGGCCAGAACAGAGGGTTTAGAGTACAAGCTTTAGCTTGCTGCGCAGGTAACCGAGCAAGCTAAAGGTTGGACTGAACCTACCGCACTAGGTTTTGTATCGCGTAGCAGTGGCCCAACTTGTCACGCTTGGTTCCGTTTGTTATCTTCGGTCCATACTAGAGTCCTTCATGGCTAACACAGGAAACCCGTCAACTTCCGCGGCAGGTCTCAGAGGAGTAGCTGCGGCTACCTCCTCAATCTCTGATGTCAATGGTGAAAAAGGCGAGCTCATTTACCAGGGCTATGATATTCATGATCTTGCAAAGCACTCCACCTTCGAAGAAGTGGTGTTCCTCATCTGGAACAAACGCCTGCCCACACGTGACGAACTTTCAGAGCTGGAGCAGTCGCTGCGCGCATCGTACGCGGTGCCTAATGAGCTAATAGAACTTATCAAGCAGTTTCCTCGCGAAGCCGATCCGATAGACATGTTGAGGACAGCGGTTTCAGCACTGGAATTCTACGATGCGAACGCCCGCGATATCTCACGTGAGAAAAGCGTCAAGACGGCTATTAGACTCACTGCGCAGTTTCCGGCAATCGTCGCCGCTGGAGATCGCATTCGGCGAAGGCTTGAGCCCGTAAACCCCGATCCCGGTCTAAACATCGCGGCAAATTTTCTTTACATGCTTCGTGGCGAAAAGCCTTCCGAGCGCGAGGCGCGCATATTTGACGTCTGCCTGATTCTTCACGCGGACCATGAACTGAATGCCTCGACTTTCACTGCTCGCGTCGTTGCGGGGACGTTGGCCGACATGTATGCAGCAGTTACTGCCGCAATTGCAGCGTTGTCGGGTCCATTGCACGGTGGCGCAAACACAGCCGTTATGAAGACGCTCCTGGAAATTGGGACCATCGATAAGGTGGAATCATTTGTTAAGAAGGCGCTGGCAGAAAAACGCAAAATGATGGGTTTCGGCCATGCGGTTTATAAGACGGAAGATCCACGGGCCACCCATCTCCGGCAGTTTTCAAAGGAGATGGGTGAGGCGGCAGGCGACACACAGTGGTATGAGATGTCTCGCAAAGTTGAAGAAGTAATGAAGCGCGAGAAAGGCCTGTATCCCAACGTGGACTTCTTCTCGGCCTCAACTTACTACATGATGGGAATCCCGCTTGACCTCTATACTCCGATCTTTGCCGTCAGCCGAATTAGCGGCTGGACCGGACACATCCTCGAACAATACGCCGACAACAAACTCATCCGCCCGCGTGCCGAATACATCGGCGCCCGCGGTCTACCTTACCTTCCGATAGACCAGCGGTGAGCGAGAGGAAGTACCTACTGTGTCTTTGACGCCGTCGCTTCTTTTGGCTCTTTGTCGCCGGTCTCTGACATGTAGTAGCCGCGGCGGGAACTAACTTCGATTTTGCGTAGTTTGCCTTTTGCGTCTGGCGCCTTCACGCGTACTTCCAGGTTATGAAGCCGGCCATCATCCTTCTCTGTTTCACCCACGGTGAAGCCAAGGCTGTAACGAGCGGTTAAGTTGCCGATGATCTTGCTGAGTCCCGCGGCATAGTCCTTTGTGCGGCTAACCTTGACAGCTTCGCCACCAGAGCGCTGCGCGAGGCGCTTCGCACTGCCGTAAACAGTAACGCCCAACATGCCAGCCAGCGGCTTCCCAATCGGCATTAATAGTTTGAAAAGAGTTCTCAATTCAGTTGTCAGGGAATTGAAGATTACGCTTGAACGAAGCACAAGCTGCTCGGTAGCGTCGCGGTCTTCGAAAAACATTGGGGTGATTCCGTCGGAGACCCAGACGATTGCGGGTTGGGAGTTTGGCCGGTCATTCTCTGTTTTCCGTATCGTGTCTTTCACCGCAGCAGCCATGTCATAGATATCGCTGATCTCCATAGTGACATCGCCCTTTTTATTTACACGCTTGACATCAACCGAGCCATCATCGTGGGTGGTGCGAGTCACGACCGCGCCATTCTTGCCTTTAATGACTTCTACCTTTACGTGCTCCTCCGATTTTGGCGTTCCGGGGCCAGGACCAGCTGATGATGTTGCTGGGTCCTTTTGAGCTGAGTCGGAGCCCCCCGTTCCTAGCGTCACACTGTTGCCACGGTCCGGATCCTTTTGTTGGCTTGCCTTTGCCGCTCGGGCGTCCGCTTCCTCCGGATCGACATCAACGAATTCGCGCGCGCGTCCAAGCGCTGCGACCAGTCGCGCCCGGTCATGCGTAAAGTCGGTCAGCCAAAGGCGCTTCTCGTCCTCGCCGTTTATGTCCATTGCGAGTATCGCCACTTCATCTTCAGGCGAAAGCTTGGCAAGCTCATCGGCCATGGCTTTGAGAATCTCGGGACGCTTAAGAAAACGGCCTGCGCCATCGTCCCGCAGGTCGAGTATCAGCACCAATGCGAGCGGTTTGCGAGCTTGGCCTTCACGCGTGAAGTAAGAAATCGAACGAAGATTTCCATCGTCGTAGACTTCGAAGTTCTCGGGCTTCAGATCCGCGATGGGTACGCCGGTGCGCTTGTCCTTGACAAGTGCATCCATGAACACGACGCGCGTATTGATACGGATGGTGTCCGCGACTTCCTGCGCGGCGGCCCTGCGAGATCCAACAATTATGAGTGCAATCAATGCTGCCAGAATTACGAGCAGGCGCACGGTGGACCTATCGATCTCAAGCTTGACGTTGATTTCTGAATTCATGTCTCGCCTCCTGCCTGGATTAGTCCTGGTCATTAGTTGTGGCTTCGGCGGTAATCGTCTGGCCCATCTCGTCCGGATTGCGCATCAGCTTCGCCAATGCCTGCGGCGATAAAGTCACTTGAACCACGCACCCTTCCCGGGGCTCCAGTGTTACCACCAAAACGTTGTACTTCTCACCCGCCTGGCGAAGATAGATGTAGGTCTGTTCTTCATCTTTGGGAGAGGTGACCTGGATCAACGGACTCCAGCTCTCGGCGAGCATCGACCCGATTGAAGCTCTGAAGCCGGTGATGCCGCTGGTAGACCTAAAGTCCTGATCCTCAAAATAGGCCACCTTTAAGCTACCCGCTTCCGCCAGTTGTCGCTTCGGTCCGCCGGCAATGCGTGCGACCGTCGTAGTTGCCTTGATGCCGGCCCGTGCAAGAAACGGAATGCCCTGGTGTTTGACATGGTAGAACTGCTCGATGAGTTTCACGACGTCGCCGAAGTCGTCACTCTTGGCCTGCGCGGTAGAGGCAACACCTGCCAGCGCGACTAACATGAAACTGATGGCAATAAACTTCTTCATTGGCCACTCCAATCATGAGTCTCAATTCTTGCGCGGTGGCTTAGCTCGCTCGATCTGCAGCTCGGGTATCCCAAAGTTTCCTTCGAGCTCCGATAACTTATCGAGATCCACGGGGCCGACAATGTTGACTACCGTTATTTCCTTCGGCTCGGTAGCGAGCAATGCCAGGCCGGTAATGCGATCGCCGACTTGCATCAGGTAGACTTCAACACTGCCCTCTTTCTTGTTGTTGACATTTACAATCTTATTCCAGGCAGTGTTGCGCAGCTGTGACCGGATTCCTTCGAGGTCTGCGTCCGAGTACTGGCCCTCGTTCTCAAACGTGAAGCTCTTCACGTAGATTCCCTTCAGGCCATTAATGATTGCTTTTACCTTAGCCTCATCATTATCTTCGCCCGAAAGAAACTTAGCCGTCAGTTGCATCAGATGCTCGTCGAGGTTCACGTCTACTGTCTGGCTCGCCTTAGGAGCGAGTGCATCGAGCTGACTCATTTGGATCTTGGGATTCTGCGCCACTGCGGTGGCAGCCGCGCTGAGAACGACCAGGATCGCAAGAGATGCGACTGTCAATATTTTCTGGGTAAGTGATTTCATAAGTGCTCCCATCATCCGATTCTGTGTTGGTTGTGAACCGCGTCTCGAGGATTAATGTTTTGCGTCTTCTTTTGTGCGAAGTTCAATTTCGCGCTCGCAACACGAAGTGCCAGCATTAGTTGATCTTTGGCGGCCTTGCCTTCTTGCAGTTCTTTTTCAGTTAGTTGGGGATCCTTGCCTAAGTTCTTGTGAGGTTGGTTGCGATTTGTATTTCCCGCCATTAGTGAGTTGTTGAAGCGATGACGGCGGACACCCTCACTGTGCTTCTGGTTTCGGTCAGGTACCTTAACCAGCTCGTCCTGGTTCTTGGCGGGTACAGTCTGGGAGGCGGGAACTGGAGTGGTATCTGGCGCGGCCGTTTTTTCCGTCGTAGCTACTGCCTGATGACCTCGCTGCAAGCGCTGCAGGCCCAACCACAGTCCGAACCCAAGGAGAACGACTACAATCGTCGCCGCTATTGCCAAACCTGGCGCGAGACGAGGTGCGAAGCGAGTAAAGAAGCGTGGCCTGAGATCCACTTTCGTGTCTGCCGGGATTTCCAATGGCCGCGGCTGATAGCGCAGCGTGCCCAGAATCTCCTCCAGTTGTTGAATCTCAGGATCCGGTTTGCCGGATTTGTCCCACAAGTAATCGCTTTCGTTATTCATGATAAGCCCTCCTTAAATCCGAGCTTCTCGCGCAAAAGTTTCATGCCCCGATGAAGGTTGACGCGCACTGACGCAGGAGTGAGACCGGTGCGCGCCGCGATTTCCGGTCCACTCATTCCTTCGACTAACCGCAATACAAGTGTCTCGCGATAGGCATCGGGAAGCTTGCAAATAATCGCGAGGATCTCTTCGGCCTTTGACTGGCTCGAGTCACCGCTTCGTAGATCGTCGGTTAGTTCCACTGTCTCGCGTGAACTACGGTGGAAATCCATCGCCCGATTACGGGCTATCATCGCGATCCAGGGCCCGAAGGCTCGTTTGTCGCGCAATGTGTGTAGTTTCCTCAAAGCATGAAGAAAAATGTCCTGCACCATATCCTCAACTTCGTTTCTAGGCAGACGCGCTAGCAGGACTCCATGCACGAGCGGCGTGTAAAGTTGATAAAGGCGCCCAAACATGTCGCGATTGCCAGCCAGAACGGCCTCGACAAGAGCCGCTTCGGGAGCGGTCTCAATGCTTCTTTCAGCGATCGAAGTTTTCGCTTGAGCGGTCATAAGAAGCACATCCGCTGTGGCTTCGAGCTCATACATCGCGATGCCTCAATCGGAGTATCGTGATCATTTCCGGGGTGTTCCTTGCGTCGATCAGCCTGACACTGACTAAGACGGGAGAGATGGGAAGAGTGTTAACAGTGAAACTGGTTTAAGGGTTCCTTATTCCGCCGCCGGTGTGCCCTTTAGCCTAATGAAATAGGGCATAGTCGTTAAGAAAGGGCGGATTTGCGTCTGCCCGGATTTAATCCCCGCTTGGTGCGATGGAGAGTACGGAATTCGGGGTCACAGGGTTCTCTTTTGAGGTTAGGGCTTGCATTTCCGGGGTGGCGCTAACCAGTCGCGTGCGCCAGATAAAGACCGTCGAAACGACCAGCGTAATCGTGCAGGCCAGGCCGCCTTCGATGCCGTAGCTCCCGCCCGTTAACCATGTCGGGCCCAGGTCCGTACCGTGCAGCAGCGGGTTCGGTGCAAGGTCGTTAATGCCACTCACCGGAAGACCAAAAAGGGATCCCAGCGCCCAGTTCCAGCCCCAGTGAACACCCAAAGGAAACCATAAACTCCGCGTTCGAAGATAGGCGACTGCCAGCCAGACTCCGGCCAATAGAAGATTCAGATACGGAAGACCCTGGGTGAGATTCGGATTTTCCATATGTATCGCCGCGAATGCAAAAGAAGTAATTAGAACTCCTAGCCCGACGAGTTTGGCTCGACTGAAAGTCTGCAAAGGATAACCTCGGAACAGTGCTTCTTCAGCGAGAGCCGCAACGATGAAGAGTATGGCAGAGAAAAATAGCGTCTCGCCCACCTGAACAAATGTAGCGCGACCTGAAACCGTGAAACTTAGTCCGCCACCTGCGGTCGCGATAGCGGTTGCCAGCGCCAGTGACGCGACGCCTGTGAGTGACCCAATGAGAAGATCTCGCACCCACCCCGGATGCAACCAGAGGCCCAAGGCTCGCCACGTCAACCCTTCAAGCCAGTAGGTGCAAATATATCCAGCAAGAAGTGCGGCGAATAAGAGCCTGAACCGGAATATGAAATTCTCGAGATAGTGAGCCACTGCACGGCTGGGTGCCAGATGCGTCATTAGGCGGGCACCAAGTCCTGCCGCGATTCCGATCATTATAGAAAGAATGATGAATAGCAAAGCAAAGATCAGCAATCGCCAGCCGCTACGAAGGCGGCCCACCGGGTTGATGAAGACTTGTTTGAGAGTCATCGGTTAGGGGAAGCGGAAGCGACCGCATTCTAGACGATGCTCGTGGATAATGCAGCAGAATTCACTGGGACCGGCGACCAGCCATGAGCGCGCTACGCGTACACCGGGACCGCGGGCGTCTCGCCCGCACTGAGCGCCTTGCGCGAACAACCCTCACGCTCGCGCTCCCTCATAGGAACGCGCTACACGCACACTGGGAGCACGGGCGTCTCGTCCGCACTGAGCGTACCGCGAGACGCGGTTAATAAGCATGAAATTTTGGTAATGCAAACCTTTCTTGGGTAAGGGTTGTTCGCGCCAGGCGCTCAGTGCGGGCGAGACGCCCGCGGTCCCAGGGTGCGCATAGCGCATTCCGATGATGGGGCGCGAGCGTGACGGTTGTTCGCGCAAGGCGCTCAGTGCGGGCGAGACGCCCGCGGTCCCAGTGTACGCGTAGCGCATTCCTATAAAGAGGTCGCCTGGTAAGTCAGGGGCAGGGATGGCATGCACCTCTATGGTAAACTTGCCAACACTACTTCATGAGAGATCAGCACAACAATCGTCCCCAGCCATCGCCAGAATTGGTTGCCGGCAGATTGACCCGGCGGCGGCGAATTCTGTTGTGGACGCTCGGGATAACTGTCTTGTTGCTCCTTTCGATCATCGTTTCGCAGCAACTGTGGTTGTGGACCGTCATTCCGCCGGATACCGCTTCAGACACCGTACTGCTTTATGCGTTGTCGACTCTTAACTTCGTCGCGTTCGTAGTTTTCTCGTTCATATTTGTGCGCAACTTACTCAAGTTGCGACGTGAGAGAAGGGAACGCCAACTCGGATCCAAGATTAAAACTCGATTGCTGGTCTACTTTGTCTCTATCAGCTTCCTCCCTATTATCGCGATGGCGGTGTTTTCGTATCTCTTCCTCAATCGGTCGCTCGAGAAGTGGTTTGGTAGCCTACCCGAACGCGTAGTGAATGAAGCCCAGGAGGTTCAACGCGAGGCGGTAGATGCTCAGACTCGCAACCTGCGGGAAACCGCCGCGGTACTCGTCGTTCTTCTAAGGCCGCAATCAGAAAATGAAAAACAGGTGACTCTCGACCGAGTGGTGGCGAGTAAACAACTTTCGGCCGTGGAGATCGTCGATTCGAGCGGGTACGTAACCGCTCAAAGCAAAGGAGAGATGACTGACGCGGATGCCAGGGAGCTGGGTGTCCTCCTGGAGAAGGCACGCTCGTTGAAGGGTGATGATGACAGTCTCGCGGACGGCAAGGATTTGGACGCTGTATCTGTTCAGCTTTCGGAGAATCAGCAACTCATAGTTGTTTCGTTGCGCCGGGCAAATAGCGATCTCGGTCAAACAATCACGGGATCGCAGGGCGAGTATCGAAAACTGGTGGAGCGTCAGCGACGTGTCCGCTTGCTGGGACTCTCAACTCTTGGGCTGATGACGCTGATGCTCTTGTTTGTTTCGAGTTGGGTCGCCATCTATCTGGCGCGAGGAATCGCGACGCCGATCAAGGCCCTGGCCGAAGCCTCAAAAGAGATCGCGCGCGGCAATTTATCCCATCGAGTCACAACGATTGCGGAAGACGAACTGGCTTTGTTAGCCGATTCCTTCAATCAGATGACCACGCAGCTCGAGGACAATCGCAGCAGTATTGAAGCCGGCTCCGCTGCGCTTCGTGAGAAAAATCTGACTCTGGAAGAGCGCCGGAACTACATCGAAACCATACTCGAATCTCTTTCCACGGGCGTGGTCTCCCTTGATGAAAACGATTGTGTTACCACGATTAACGCCGCCGCCTCACGTATGTTGAAGCTGGGGTCGACGTCGACAAATGGACTAAGACTCGGTGAACTAATAGGGACGGAAGATTGGTTGCTTATGGACCGACTGCTTCGTCGGGCACGCCGTACAGGTCAAGCTGCGGAACAGGCGCAGCTGGCCGGGCTCAACAACGGCGGAGATGACAGTACGGCACTGCCGGTAGCCTTGACCGCGACGGCCCTGCGAGCCTCATCCGGGCAAAAGCGCGGCGTTGTTCTGGTGCTTGAAGATCTGTCGGAGTTGCTGGCAGCACAGCGAGTGGCCGCCTGGAGCGAAGTTGCCAGGCGTATGGCCCACGAAATTAAGAATCCGTTAACCCCCATTCAACTCTCCGCCGAACGGATCGCTAAGAGCTATCGGCGCGCAACCTCAAACGGCGAGGAGAATGGAGCAAACGGACAAAATGGATTGAACGATAGACTTACTGAAGAGATCCACGTAACCGAAGTCATTGACGAGTGTACCGAGACGATCGCGCGCGAGGTTGCCGGGTTGAAAGCGATGGTTGACGAGTTCTCGCGTTTTGCACGTTTGCCCCTGGCCAGACTCGAAGTTGCGGATCTAAATGAAGTGGTTCGTCACGCCGTTGCTTTGTACGATGGTCGGCTCGATGGGGTGAAAATGGAAACATCGCTGGACGCGAATCTGCCTACAGCAATGTTGGACACAGAACAACTGCGTCGTGTTTTTGTAAATCTGATCGACAACGCACACAACGCGCTGGTAAGCGTTGACGCCGAAAAGCAAATCACCATTACTACCAGTTTTGATCCGGTTCGAAGTTTGCTGATCGCGGAGGTCTCCGACACTGGCCATGGAATTCGTCCTTCTGATTTCAAACGTCTGTTTCAACCATATTTCTCGACCCGCGGCGGCGGCACTGGGCTGGGTCTGGCAATAGTGCAGCGAATAATCCTCGAGCACGGCGGAAGAATTCGCGCCGAAGCCAACTACCCGCGCGGCGCTCGGTTTGTGATTGAACTGCAAGCGACGACGGACGACGGACGACCGGCGACCGCCGAGCGGAGAGGAACTCCGACGAAGGACGAGGAAAGTCGGAAGACGGACGACCGGTGACGGCCGAGTAAGAATCAAGAACAACGACAGTCGTCGGTCGTCAGTCGTCGGTCGTCGGTCGCCAATCACCCAGCACATGGATTCCATACTCATAGTTGACGACGAACCAGGTATTCGCGACACCTTGCGTGGCGTAATGGAGGACGAGGGCTTCAGTGCGGACGCCGTCGCGACAGGTGAAGAGTGTCTAAAAGCGGTTGAAGGCCGCGCCTATGGTTGCATTCTGCTGGACGTTTGGTTACCGGGCATTGATGGACTCGAGACCTTAAAGCAACTACGCGCCGCCGGCTCGGAAGCAGCCGTCGTGATTATCTCAGGACACGGCAACGTGGAAACCGCGGTGCGCGCAACAAAACTCGGCGCATTCGATTTCATTGAGAAACCACTTTCGATCGAAAAAACTTTGCTGACGGTTCGCAACGCACTGCGCCAGCAACGGCTGGAGCTAATCAACGCGGAAATGTCAGCGGAGCTCGCGAAAGAATACATGATGGTGGGTGAGTCGGTTGCGATGCGCGCACTCCGCAAGCAGATCGCCGTGGTTGCGCCCACCGATGGACGTGTCTTGATCTATGGCGAGTCAGGTACCGGCAAGGAATTGGTTGCGCACGCAATCCATGCGAAATCGAGGCGGGCCGCCGCTCCCTTTATTGAAGTCAATTCTGCCGCTATACCTGAAGAGTTGATCGAATCGGAACTGTTTGGCCACGTGAAGGGTGCGTTTACCGGAGCGACCGCAGCTAAAAAAGGAAAGTTTGATCTAGCGGACGGAGCGACGCTTTTCCTTGATGAGATTGGCGACATGAGCGCGAACGTTCAGGCCAAAGTTTTGCGCGTACTTGAAGAGCAAAGGTTTGAGCCGGTGGGAAGCGGCACTTCGGTCCGCGTGGACGTTAGAGTGATCGCCGCCACAAACAAACATCTCGAAGTGGAGATAGAGCAGGGAAAATTCCGGCCGGACCTGTTTTACCGGCTAAACGTTATTCCGTTTGAATTGCCACCGTTGCGAGAACGCCTGGAGGATGTGCCGCTACTGGTTGCATATTTCAATCAAAACTTTTCGCAAGCCTACGGCAAGACGCCCAAGGAATTCGCTGCCGAAGCGCTCGAGGAGCTACAGAACTACTCCTGGCCGGGCAACGTTCGCGAGCTGAAGAATACGATTGAACGAGTCGTAATTATGAATCCCGGCATCAAAGTCGCCCCGAGCGACTTGCCGCCTCGCGGAAAAGAGGAAGCGCCGGCTGCCTCCTTCAGGTTTCCGTCATTTAAAGAAGCTACGGATGCTTATCATCGCGAGTTTATCCAACGGAAAATTGACGAAGCCGAGGGCAATGTCTCCCGGGCAGCGGAACTGATGGGAGTTGATCGCAGTCACCTGTATCGCCGCATGCGCGCTCTCGGCATTCCCATTCGCAGCGAGCGCGCCGGCGTTTCCTAGGGGTCGCACTCCGTGGCCACCCAAATTTCCCAATTGCACCGTTTAGAAAGGGCACTTGTGCCCCGGGCCGCGGCGGCAGACAAGTCTGCTCCCTAAACGGACGACTCAGAAACGATTTGTGCGGCGGCCACGGAGTGCCGCCCCTACAATTTGACACTTACAAAACTTTTACAGTGACCCGAATAGGAGTTACGTTAAAACGTCTAATCTGTTAGTCTTTGTTGTTGCATCCAAGTGATGCGAATCAGCTGGGTGTTATTGATAAGTAGTTGAGGTTGATATGGATTATACGACGCGCGAGCTATTAAAAAGATATGCGAAGCTGGCCATTGGTCAGCCATTTTCCCCAATTCTGCTGAACATTCTGGTGACATCCGTCTGTGATATGCGGTGTACCCACTGCTTTTTTACAGACGAACTTGACGACCGCCCGCGTAAGAAACTGCAGATGAAAACGCACGAGATTGAACGGATCTCGGAGACATTGGGAGGCAACCTGGGTGTCTTGATTCTGGCTGGCGGCGAGCCCTTCACGCGCAAAGATCTCCCGGAAATAGCCCGCAGTTTTTATAAGAACAACAAGCTCGAATCGATCTACATAATGTCCAACGGGCAGATTCAGAAACGGATCTTCCCCGACGTTACTCGCATCCTCGAAGAGTGTCCCGATCTCAACGTGACAGTTGCTTTGGGTATTGACGGTCTCAAAGGGCCGCACGAGAAGATTCGGCAAAAGGCCGGCTCCTGGGACATCGCCATTGACACTGCGCGCCAGCTTCAGTCGATCAAGAAGGAGTATCCGAAACTTGACGTGCAGACGTGCACCTGCTTCATGAACTCAAATCAGGATACGATTTTTGAGTGGTACGATTTCCTGAAGTATGACCTGAAACCCGATAAGGTGAACTTCAATTACATTCGCCCGCCCTCAGCGGATCCCATCGAACTCAACATCGATCATTCCCGCTATAAGAAGCTGGCGCGCATAATTGACAACGACTCGCGTCACGCCGCGATCAAGAACAACTACGGTGGCAATGCCGGCTTCTTCAAAGCAGCCATCGATATCTACATGCATGATTTGATCGCAAAGACGCAGGAAACACAAAAAGCGCAGATGAAGTGCTACGCCGGTACCGCGGGTGGCGTGATTTACGATGAGGGTACTGTGTCGTCTTGCGAAAACCTCGCACCAATCGGGAACTTGCGAGATTTTGATTGGAACTTCCAAAAACTCTGGCTTTCGCCGGCGATGAAGGAAAGACGAAAGAAGGCGCTGGATGGGTGTTTCTGCACCCATGAGTCAAACAGTTACTACCCGTCACTGCCTTTCAATCCGGGACACTTGATTCAGATCAAGAAACTCGAAAAAGAAATGAAGAAGGCACGAAAGGAAATGGACCGTCTGCAGCCAGAGCCTGAAGGAATGACCGTTCGAGCATAAGCCTTAATTAATGTCGCAGCGTATTCCCAAAATCCTGATTCTTTCATCCGACACCGGCGGCGGCCATCGTTCGGCAGCGGCGGCGATCGTCGCCGGCGTGCAGAAGTTTTTCGATGGACAGTCATATGGTGTTCGCGTGGTTCGTGCGCTTGAAGAGGCACACTCCATAACTGCCAAGCTCGTCGCTATCTACAATTGGGTGCTGAGAAACAAGCAACATTGGATGAAGTATGTCTACTGGGGTATGAACCGGTTCCGGCCCGAAACGAGAGAATTCTTTCACCGGCGCTGTGTTGGCTACGTAGTCGAACTCTTCGAGCGCTGGTGTCCACATGTCGTTGTCAGCGTGCATCCCCTTACGCAGCACCTTATTGGTCGGGTCCTCAGGGAACTGAAGCTAGCGGATCGAATCCCGCTCGTGTCGGTTGTCACCGATCCCTACTACGGCTTTTGGAAAGGGTGGGCCTGCGACGATGTAACGCTCTACCTGGTGGCGAGCGACGAGGCGAGGCGGCAATTGGTGGATTATGGGATCGCGCCGGAACGAATCAAGATTTCGGGGATGCCTGTTCACCACAAGTTTGCCTATCCCGACGAAGACGCGGCTCAGGCTGCGCGAAGAGCCCTGGGATTAGATCCTGAGAAATTTACTGTATTCGTTAATGCAGGCTGGGAAGGTGGTGGCAATATTCCTCAGATTTTCCGCGAATTAGTGCGTGGGCAACTCGAGGTTCAGGCCATTTTCCTGGCGGGTAAGAATGAAGCGCTAAGAGCGGACGCCGAATCGCTTGCTGAGACCGCTTCGTTCCCGATCAAGGTAATTGGGTATTCAGAAAACGTCGAGCAGTTGATGAGCGCGGCAAATGTAATGATTTCCAAACTAGGCGGTCTCACCACCTTTGAAGCCTTTGCCTGCCGCTTGCCAATCATTGCCGATGGGATTACCGCACCCATGCCGCAGGAGGCCGGGACGGCAAGCTTGCTCGTGAAACGCGGTGCCGGCGTGCTCCTGCAAAGAGCCGGCGATGTTGTACCTGTCATCCGGCGGATGGTTGAAGACACGGCCCACTACTCGGCCATGCGTGCGGCTACCATTGGTCTCGCTATTCCAAATGCCACGCGACATATTGTCGAAGAGATCACGGCCCTTATTCCTGTCTCAACTGAAGCGTCGGAACAACCTGGTTTCGTTGAAGTGGTTTCCGTTTAACGATGCCTTCCAAGTTGGACCGGACCACCGTCGCAGTCGTTGGACCGTACGGTTCCCCGCAACTGTCGCGTGCTTCGTTGACTGTTAGAAGTTTTCAGAGTCTAATCATCCCGCAAAACGAAATCAAAATTCAGATCGCCCGCTTGCGTTCTTCGAAGCGGGCTTTTTAGGAGACCATCCAGAAGGTGAGCTTATTGCTCGAAGGTAAGCGCGCGTTTATCACAGGAGGAACGCGCGGAATTGGTGCGGCGCTCTGTGAGGTCTTTGCGCGTGAGGGCGCTGACATTGTTTTCAACTACAACACACGAGATGATCTCGCCGCGGAGATCAGAACGAAGATTGAAGGTCACGGAAGACGCGCCCTCAGTTTCAAGATTTCGGTCACCGACCGGCTGGGATTAAAGAAGGTTACGCGCGAGGTTGTTGAGAAGTGGGGCGGCATCGATATTTTGGTTAACAATGCCGCGATTAATCGCGGCGATAATTTCGCCACCACCACTGACCGCGCCTGGGACGAGGTGATAAATACGAATGTAGGTAGTCTGTTTGCCGTAACGAAGCCTATCTACAAACAGATGATTCGCCAACGTAAAGGAAGCATTCTCAACATAACTTCCATCGGCGCCATGAGGGCCCTGCCCACGGCGGTTCACTATGCGACTTCAAAAGCTGCGATGATCGGGTTTACGAAATGCCTGTCGCGCGAGGCCGGCACGTTTGGGGTGAAGGTCAATGCGATCGCTGCTGGAATCTTTGATACCGATTTAGCGCAGGCACTCCCCGACCGCTGGCTGCAAATGCACGAATTTTGGGCCTCGTCGGGGCGCCTCGGTCGCCCCGAAGAGCTCGCCGAATATGCCGCCTTTATGGTGAGCGATCGCAACAGTTTCATGAACGGAGAAGTGGTGATCGTTGACGGCGGCGCAATTACGTAAGCTTCGAAACACTTGGGAGTTGACTGTTGTCGAACAAGCGGGGGCAAGCCCACCTTCCCAACCCTAAGGTTATTAGAGTTGAGTTGTTGAATCCAGATCGAAAGCCTTTCAACCTTGAAGCAAAGAATCAATTTGAGAACCTCTTGAGAACCTCGAGGTCAGGAAGGAGGGCTTCCCCCCTCTCGTCCGCAATAGTTCAATCTGGATTTAACCAAAATGCACATGCATCACTGCTGACCACTGAGTTCCTCAATCCTCTTCTCCAGCTCTCTAATCTTTCTTTGCATCTCTCCTAAGCGTCTGAAAGCGGCAGTTGATCTTAACCAATCACGATTGTCGAAAGCAGGGATTCCGGAAATAACTTTTCCTGGTGGTACGTCATGGCTGGTTGCACTCTTAGCGGTGAGCACAACATCGTCCCCGATTGTGAGATGACCAGCCACGCCGGTTTGTCCCGCAAGAATTACTCTATTGCCGATGTGCGAACTACCGGCGAGCCCTACCTGAGCACACAAGAGAGTATCTTCGCCGACGGTGCAGGAGTGGCCTATCTGGACGAGGTTATCTATCTTCGTGCCGCGTCCGATGCGCGATTCACCGACCGAGCCGCGATCGATGGTAGTACCGGCGCCAATCTCAACGTCGTCCTCGATAACCACACGGCCCGCTTGCGGAATCTTGAGCCATCTCTTCTGCTCGTCCTTTGCGTAACCAAAACCATCGCAACCCACGACCACGTTATTGTGAAGTACAACTCGCTCACCTATCTGCGTGCGCTCGCGAATAGCCGCGCCTGAGTGAATTATCGAATCTCGCCCGATCGTCACTTCTTCATAAATCGTGACGTTTGGATAGATGCGCACGCCTTCACCAATCCGGCTCGCGGGACCAATGACAACGCCCGCTCCAATCCAGACGTTTGCTGCCACCGTTGCCGAAGGATCAACTACGGCGGACTCATGAATAAATGGGACAAACGCTGGTTCAGGGTAAAACACCCTCAACGCGCGTGTGTAGGCCAGATAAGGATCTTTCGCGCGGAGAACACAAATCTCCCTGCTGATTTTGGCATCCTCAGAAAGATAGATTGCGGAGGCTTGGGTTGTATTCACTCTGGGGGTGTAGCGTGGATTTGCCAGGAACGTGATGTCGCCCGCTCGGGCGTCATCCAGACCGGCAGCGCCAGTTATTTCCAGATTGGCGGGATCACCGTCAACGCGGCTCCCGGTCAACGCTGCGAGTTCTGAAAGTTTCATGTGGGAAGTTTAGCGCAAATATTACGCAAGCCGTCAGCGAAGGTGGCAATGATAGGTCAAAGCAAGTATGCGAATGAGGCAAGCGCTCTGAAAGAATGATCCAATCTGCGCCTGCGGCTCTGCCGCCGCACAGTGCGGTAAGGCTTTGCCTTACCGCCAGTCATATAAAAATAATGGAGGCTACGCCTCCTTCTGAGGCATAGCCTCGAAATATGAAGGGCGGGCGTCGGAAAGGCGGAGCCTTTCCGCACTGTGCGGCGGCAGAGCCGCACTGGTTGATTTGCTGTCTTGCCGGGAGTTCGGAAAGATGGACCAGCGTGCGTTGGTAACCCAAATTACTGACACTTGTCGCTTAAACCAACTTTCTGCATCTCGGCACTAGCAACGCGCAGACCTACATCATGGACACAGGATCGATCTCGACGTTGATTGAGCGGAGATTGATCTTCCGCTCACTAAGACTCTTGAGCGCATCATCGATTATTCTGCGCAATTCACGCCGGTTCCCACACTTAATTAATAGCTGGAAGCGGTACTCGCCCCTCAATCTCGGCAGCGGCGCAGGAGCCGGACCGAGAACGCGCGCCACGCGTTCCGCGTTGGCGCGATCCAACTCTTTTCGCACCTCAACCGCGTCCGCTCTTACTCGAACGATGTCCACACCGTGAACCAGCAACGACGCCAGCGCCACAAACGGCGGATACGAGTGATTCTGGCGATGCCGCATCTCCTCCTCGTAAAAACCAGCGTAGTCCTGGGCGCCCGCATGCCTGAGGGCGTAATGATAGGGATGGTATGTCTGGATCAAAACTTTCCCACCGCGATCACCCCGGCCGGCTCGTCCCGCCACTTGGGTTAGCAACTGAAAGGTTCTTTCTGCGGCGCGGAAATCCGGCAATGCCATGCCGGCATCTACTGAAATCACGCCAACCAAAGTCACGTTTGGGAAGTCGTGACCCTTCGCGAGGATCTGCGTACCCACTAACATATCGATTTTGCCTTTACCGAAGTCAAGAAGAGAATTCTCAAAGGCCGCCCGGCGCGAACTTGTGTCCCGATCAATACGCGCGATCCGAAGCGTCGGAAAAAGTTTTTTGAGCTGCTCTTCGATCTGCTGCGTGCCTTCGCCAACGTAGTAAATATATTTTCCCTGGCAATTCGGACACTTCGTCGGTGCAGCTTCACGGTGGTCGCAATAATGACAAATGATCACGCGTTCACTTCGGTGATAAGTCAGCGTGACATCACAGTTAGGACACTGGATGCTTTCGCCGCACGATCGGCAGAGGACAAAGCTCGAGTAGCCCCGGCGGTTCAATAAAATTATCGACTGCTCATTTTTCTGCTGCACTTCTTCGATCGCCCGAAGCAACTCGTCGGAAAAAATCTTTGGCTTCTGGTGGCGAGCGAAAACCTCCCGCATATCGATGATTTGCGCTGCCGCCAGCGGTCGGTTTCCCAAACGGTTAGGAAGCTGTAGATAGTGGTATTTTCCCGTGTTCGCGTTGTGAAACGATTCAAGGGAGGGCGTAGCTGAGCCCAGGATCGCAACGGCAGATTCTTTTTGAGCGCGCACGATCGCCGTGTCGCGCCCGTTGTAGTGTGGTGAATCCTGCTGCCGGTAACTTGATTCGTGTTCTTCGTCAACGATTACCAGACCAAGTTCCTTAACGGGAGCAAAGACCGCCGACCGCGTGCCAATGACGATTTGCGCCTCGCCGTTTCTGACGCGTGCCCATTCGTCAAAGCGTTCTCCGCGCGAAAGCGAAGAATGAAAGATCGCGACCCGGTCACCAAAATGCATCCGCAAGCGTCGCGAGAAGACTGGTGTTAATGCGATCTCCGGAACTAACATCAAGGCCGATCGGCCCAGACCCAGGGTCAGGCGCATGGCCCGAATATAGATTTCAGTCTTTCCGCTTCCTGTCACGCCGTGTAACAGGAATGGCGCATAGCGTCGGTCTCGCAAGGGCTGCTCAAGTTCTTCTAGTACGCGCTGCTGGTCGCTAGTAAGTTCATAGTCCTGGTGGTGCTCAACGGTGGCATCGCCGAGCGGATCCCGCCGAAGTCTCTCTTCGAAGACCTCCACTATCTTTCTTTTCTCTAAAGTGTTGACCGAAGAAACACTGACGCCGGCGCGACTGAGTAACTCCGCGAGAGGAAGCGACTCCTGATCCTTGAGGGCTTCTATAACTCTTAACTGGGCATCGGTGAACTTGCGCTTCTCACCTTCGCCAGCCAGCTCGTCAGTATTGGCCAGCCGAACGCGCCGCTGAAACCTCGCTTTGACAAAGTCTTTCGTCGGGTGGTGCGCTATCTCTACGAGACCATCACGTTCGAGTTCCCGTACCAGCTTTGAAATTTGCGTACTACCAAATTCATTAGCGATGGCTGCGAGGCTAAGCTGTCCTGACTCACCCACGAGCCGTAGCAGTCGCTGTTTTGTCGTCGGCCTGTCGGCTGACGAGAACTCTATCAAGTTGCTCCGTCCTAATTCAGTGATAGAAAGAACTGGATCGATCTTAGGGCTGATACCAGGAGGCAGCGCCGCCTTGATCACTTCACCCCATGGTGCGAGATAGTATTCAGCCACCCAGCGTGTGACTTCGAGCAACTCGGGCTTTACGAGCGGTACAGCGTCGAGTATTTCCTTTGCGTCCTTGATGTCTGATTCCTGGAGAGTCGTTCCGAGGGGAAGAGTCTCCAGCAGATCAACGATGTAGCCGGTAACAAATTTTCTGCCGAGAGGGACGACGATTCGCGATCCCGGCTGCGCCAGATGACGCAGCGAAACTGGCAGACGATAAGTAAACGTGGATGAGACATGAACGGGTACGGCCACTTCTGCGAATTGGGGCCCCCCCGCAGCAGCAGATTCAGCGGAATTGATTAGGTTGTTGGAAGAATCCTTGCTGGAAGGTTCCAAGCGTTGTTGCACGCTTGAGAAGGTAACGCGAAATCCGAAAATGCAAAAGCGGAACCCTGGGACAGTCGAGCCAGTGATCGATCAGCCCCGATAGCGGGCGGCAGTGTTTAACGGAGAACGTTCTGTCGCCCGTTTCACGGGCTCTGATGAAATTTTTGCCGCTTACCCAGGGTTCCGCTTCGCTTCACCCTGGGCTTTATGCTGTCGCCCGCTCGCGCGGGCTAGCCCTCAGCTTCAGCTTTCTCGTTTTGGTATGGAGTCGAGATAGTCGCGAACTTTCTTGAGATCTTCCCACGTTTCTTTCTTCTTTGAAGGGTCGCGAAGTAAATACGCTGGGTGGAAAGTGGGCATCACCTTGACACCATGGTAGTCCTGAAACTGTCCGCGCACTCTTGTTATCCCTTGCTTGATATCGAGAAGGTTCTTCATCGCTGTATTGCCGAGCACCACAATAACGTCGGGCTGAACTACGGCAATCTCGCGAAGCAGGAAGGGCTTGCACATCGATGCTTCTTCCGGGGTGGGCGGCCGATTGCCGGGCGGACGGCAGCGGTTGACGTTTCCTATCAGAACTTCTTCGCGCTTCAGACCAATCGCCTCGATGATCTTTGTTAGCAACTGTCCGGCGCGCCCCACGAAAGGACGGGCCTGCGCGTCTTCGTCAGCGCCTGGTGCTTCACCTACGAACATCAGCCGCGCTCTGCGATTGCCATCTGTGTGAACGATGTTTGTCCGCTCTTGATAGAGCGGGCAACGCGTACAGTCTCCTATATCAGCCCAAATCTCCTCAAAAGTCTCCGAAGATTTCTGGATTCGGATGGGTTGCGCGGCCAGGTCTCCGAATAAAGTTGGTGGCGGGGAGGAAACTGAGTCGTTCCTGGCGGAAGACCTTTCAGCGCTCACGCCGGATGTGGTGCGTGGTGAAATTCCGGCGACTTCACGAGGAGGGAATTCAGCCAAACCCGGCTCCCCCGGACGAGCCACCGTTACTCCTGGCTGGGTGAGCGGTGACTCACTCCCCAACCTTTCCACACCCAATTCCTTGAAGTACACGAGCTGTTCGCGAGTTGCTTTCAGGAGTGAAAGGAATTCAACTTCGGTTTCGGGATGCATCGAGCGTCGTGAGAGTTTCTGTTTGTAAACGGGTTGTGTCGAAATTAGTCGAATTCTACGCTTTTCGCGGACTCTTAAGAGTTCGCAACGAGGTAGCAGGCTTAACGCGCGCGCGAAGACGAACCACCTCATCGAGAATAATATTCGCGACGTTGGCTTTCGCCATCAGCGGGACATGAATCGGCGCTTTTCGGTCGCGGCTGATGATTGTAACTTCGTTCGTTACAGTGTCGAACCCAACGCCCTGTTGCGTGACATCATTGGCGACAACCGCGTCGAGTTTCTTAGCCGTCAACTTTTCACGCGCATTGTGGAGAACGTTCTCAGTTTCTGCGGCAAAGCCGACCACCAGCAGTCCTTCCGGCTTTGCGTTTACCACTTCACGGAGTATGTCGGGTGTCCGTTCCAGTTCCAGAGAAAGGCTAGACTGAGACTTCTTAATTTTCTGTCGCGAGCGTTCGACGGGCCGATAATCGGCGACAGCTGCGGCGCCAATAAACACCGATGCCTCTGAAAGTGTACTCATTACAGCCGCACGCATTTCTTCGGCTGAAGTAACCTGAATAATCGCGACCTCCTCCGGAGGCGTAGCGTTAGTGGCTCCAGCGACGACGGTGACGCGTGCTCCGCGGTCTTTTGCAGCTTTAGCAATTGCAAAGCCCATACGACCTGAAGAATTGTTAGACAGGAATCGAACTGGGTCTAATGCTTCGCGCGTGGCTCCCACGCTGATCAGCACGTGTTCGCCCGCCAGATCGTTGGCGCTTTCGTTCGCCGCGCTTTGCAAAATCTCTAAGGCAGCCGCGACGATTCGTTCAGGCTCGCTCAGGCGGCCGGGTCCGATGGTCCCGCACGCCATTTCGCCATCGTCTGGCTCCACAATATGGACTCCATCCGACCGAAGCTTTTCCACGTTTCGTTGAGTTGCTGGGTGACGCCACATCGAAGTGTTCATCGCCGGCGCAATCAGAACTGGAGCGTTAGAGGCAAGGTATGTAGAGGTCAGGAAATCGTCGGCGATGCCGTTTGCAAACTTCCCAATGATGTTGGCTGTTGCCGGGGCGATGAGAAAGAGGTCGACCGTCTGCGAAAATGTTATGTGTGCTATGGGATCCGGATTATCGGGCGCGTAATCATCAACGATAACGTGCGACCCGGAAAGCGCTCGAAAAGTGAGAGGTTGTATGAACTCGCAGGCTCGCTTGGTCATGCCGACCCGGACCGTACAGCCCGCCCGCTGCAGCCCCCGGAGCACCTCGGCCGCTTTATATGCCGCGATGCCTCCACTAATTCCCAGCGCCACCTTTTTGTCGGTAAAAGACCCTTTCAAAGGAGCCTCGCGGTCAAGTGCCTTAACCCGAAAATTAAAGATCAATGTAACATTGCTGAAACCAAGGTGCAACGGAGCGTTTATTAATGCTTGATACAATCTTGTTCTATTCTAACGACGGAAATGTAATTTGCTTGCACTTCAGGGTGGAGGTCCCTGCCCATGTCTAACTATCGAGTATTCCGCTTCGGTTTTCTCGCAGCCTTAATTGTTCTCAGTACCGGGTTCTCAGCTTTCGGACAAACCGCCCGGGATGACCAGCAATTGGGACCCGTAGTTCGGGCTTACCTGGGCTACCTGCGAAACGAGCAGGAAGTCGTTGATGACCGGGTCAGTCGACATGAGGTAAGCGCCAGTTATTACCGCCGAAACTCTAATCGGATCAGGGCTCTGCGCCAGGCGGCGATGCAAATTGCCCGCGAGACGCGAAATGACTATCTGCCCGAGCTTGAGGCTGTTACTGGCGATGAATTGGGACTCCTGTTTGAGCGTCCGCCACGATTTCAAACCCTTAAAGCCGGTGAGGTTGTTCAGACCACCTTTAGATACCTGGGCCTCGTTCGCGCCGGCGAGAACTTTTATGTGTTTGCCCGCCTTGACCCCTACGAGCAAGCTGAATTGATGGAAAAGGTCAATCATGGTACCGAGAATGCAAAAGGTGCCACGGTTTCGAGTCCTGTTCCGGTAACGACACGAGCACGGCGCGTGTCGATACCTTAAGCAGATACCAAGACCAGAGAATAGACCCACTGCGCCGAAACCGAGATCACTGAGTTCACGATCATTTTGCAGCCCTTTCTTCGGGAGCGGATGGACCGCATCTGAGAGGTAATTTTCTCGGAGTGGCCCAGAGGAGGAGCAGAAAAGTCTGGACTGGAACAGGACCATGTGGTAAATTCTCGCCCAACACAAAAAAGCACAGTTTTGTGCCAAAGTTTGGCTAGAAGGCTGTTGACAGAGTACCTTTATTCATGTAATAACAGCCGCGTGTTTAGGCTTTGCAGGCGGATTTTTGGCCTTTAAGTTGCTTTCGACCAAGAGGCGAGCACTCGAGTTAACCGCGCCTCTCACGACATACGGCCGTCGGGGCACGCAATCAAGAAATTGTTCACTATACGGGAGGAAAGTTAATGATTAGCAAAACTTGGAGCCGCAAACCCATCGCGGCCTTGGTGGCAGTTGCCATTTTGAGTGTTTACTCAATGGTGGTTTTAGCTTCGCCCGCAGCGAAGGCCCCGTCGGGCGAGTTGTCCATTGCCGGCCAGGTGACAGTAAATGGTGAGACCATGGTTTCCGGCGGTACGGTTTTTTCAGATAGTCTAATCACAACCGCCGAGAAGAGCATTGCAACGGTGAACCTTAGCAAGTTGGGCCGAGTTGAGTTGACACCCAGCTCAAACATGAAACTAAGCTTCACAGACAAAAGCATTATGGGAATGCTTGAGAACGGCACGGCTAATGTCTCAACCTTAGCTGGAACTTCCGTAAACTTCACAACCAAGGATGGTGTGGTCATAGTCGACGGAAGTCAGGCAACTTCGTTTACAGTTAAAGTGGTCAAGGGCATCACTTTTGTAACAACTCATTCAGGCGTCGCGCAGTTCCGCGCTGGAAATGCTATGAAGCAGATTGCCGCTGGCGAGAGCGTCACGGCAGGCACTCCGGATTCGAGAACTGACCCCGGTGACGACGACGACAAGATGAGTTCGGGTGAGTTGGCTGCGTTATTGCTTCTGGGTGCGGGTGCGGTTGCCGGAATCCTGTGGGCGGTGATCCACAACAACGACCTCAACTTCGGTGGCAACGCGGTCGTGATCAGCCCCTCGAAGTAAGTAATCGATTGCCGCGTTCAAAAAAATACTGCAGCGCCACCTTAGTTAGCGCCGCGGTCAGTTATGCAAAACCTTGCGGGTCATGCGATGGTAAGTCGCGCTTGACCCGCAAGGTTTTCGTATGCCATTAATTTCCCACCTTAGGTTCTGAAGGTAAATCCTGGATGCATATTGCGGTAATTGGCACTGGTTATGTCGGCTTGGTTACAGGTGCGTGTTTCGCAGAGTTCGGCGTTGACGTCACCTGTGTAGATATCGATTCGGAAAAGATTGCGCGGCTCTCGGCGGGAGAGATGCCCATTTATGAACCTGGGCTGGAGCAGTTAGTAGTCAAGAACATGCAATCGGGGCGCCTGCGGTTTACCACCGACATAAAACAAGCGGTGGAACAGGCGCTCGTGATCTTTCTGGCGGTTGGTACACCGCCCAAGAGCGATGGGTCACCCGACCTCAGCTTCGTGGAAGCCGCTGCCCGCTCCGTCGCGGCGAACATGAACGGTTACAAGGTTATTGTCACCAAGTCGACCGTTCCGATTGGGACGGGCGAATACCTGCGAAAGCTAATCCGTGAACAACTGAATGCCAAGTTGAATTTCGGTGTCGTCTCCAATCCGGAGTTTTTGCGAGAGGGTGCTGCGATCAATGATTTTATGCGGCCGGATCGAGTGGTTATTGGAAGTTGCGACGAAGAAGCGATCGCTATCATGAGGGACCTTTACCGTCCGCTCTATCTAATTGAAGCGCCGTTTGTCTTGACCTCGCTGGAAGCAGCAGAACTAACGAAGTATGCTGCCAACGCTTTTCTCGCCACCAAGATTTCTTTTATTAACGAAATAGCGAACCTGTGCGACAGTATTGGGTGTGATGTACACGACGTAGCACGGGCCATTGGCATGGACCGCCGCATTGGTAGCAAGTTTCTTCATCCAGGGCCGGGATTCGGAGGCTCATGTTTTCCGAAAGACACTCAGGCCCTTGCTTCGGTAGCGCGCCAGTTTGGTTGCGACTCGATGATCGTTGAGGCGGTGATTGAAGTAAATCGCCGCCAGCGACTATCAATGGTGCCCAAAATTGAAAAGCTTGTTGGTGATCTAGAAGGAAAAACCATCGCGGTTTTGGGTCTCGCCTTTAAGCCGGAAACAAATGATATGCGCGAGGCGCCTTCGATGGATATTATCAAGGGACTATTGGAACGCGGCGCCACCATCCGGGCCTACGATCCAGTGGCCATGAGCGAGGCCGCTGAGATTCTTCCCCAAATCAATTATGCAGCCGATGAATATGAGGCCGTGACAGACGCCGACGCTCTTGTTTTTGTCACCGAGTGGAATCAATTTCGCGCGCTCGATATGCGCCGAATTCGCGACCTGATGAGATTGCCGCGGATCGCGGATCTGCGAAACATTTACGATCCTGCTGACGTTCGCGAACTCGGTTTTGAGTATATTGGAGTTGGCCGATCATGAACCGCGCTACTGGCCCGTTGCCCCTGCACGCTTGCGCTGAAATTCGAACTCTTACCTTATGGCTCTAACCGGAATAGCACTGGTTACTGGAGGGGCCGGTTTTATCGGTTCACATATCGCCTCGGCCCTCGCCTCCGCTGGAGCAAGGCTGCGAATCATCGACGACTTATCAACTGGTTATCGCGAAAACCTGGAGGAAATTAAGGGAGATGTAGACTTCGTTCAGGCTAGCCTCGCCGATGAACAGTCTCTTAGGAAAACACTTGAAGGTGTTGAGCTAGTCTTTCATGAAGCTGCAATTCCATCCGTGCCGCGTTCGGTCAAGGATCCGCGACAGACTCATATAGCCAGCGTTGAATCTACGTTCTCTTTGCTTCTGGCATCTCGCGATAAGAAAGTAAGGCGGATCGTTTACGCGGCTTCGAGTTCAGCCTATGGCGATCAACCGACGCTTCCTAAAGTTGAAACCATGCTGCCCGAGCCGCTCTCTCCATACGCTGTGGCCAAGCTGGTGGGCGAGCATTACTGTAGGGTCTTCACTCGCGTATATGGTTTGGAAACGCTCTCACTGCGATACTTTAATGTGTTTGGGCCGAGGCAGGATCCGAGTTCCCAATACTCAGGTGTGATCTCACGTTTTGTCAGCGCCCTCCTTGGGGGTGGGCAGCCCGTGATTTATGGTGATGGCGAACAGTCTCGCGACTTCACTTACATCGACAATGTAGTGGACGCGAACTTGAAAGCCGCCGAGACCGTCAAAGGAATCGGTGAAGTTATCAACATTGCGAATGGGCAGCGAATCACTTTGAATCAGCTCCTGGCTGAATTAAAAACTTTAACGGGGAGGCCCGATGTAGTTGCTGATTACAAAGAGTCGCGCCCCGGCGATGTCAAACACAGCCTTGCAGATATCTCGCGCGCGCGCACGCTTCTTGGATTTGAACCTCGCGTGGATTTGCGAACAGGCCTGCAACTCACGATCGACTGGTGGCGGAAGAGTCGTTTTGCGAAAACGCTATCCGCTTAGCCTTAATCCTCATCACTCATTCGAGCCGGCGGCCTTTGCTCGCAGTAACCCCTGCAAGCTCTCAACGTAAGGCGCCCGAGCAACACCCTTGTCCGTTATGATCGCGGCGATTAGCTCGTTGGGCGTCACGTCAAAGGCAGGATTCTGCACGCTTACTCCATCAGGGGCGAGTTGATGTTCTTTAATGTGCGTCACTTCTCGCTGATCGCGTTCTTCGATCGGAATCTCCTTGCCTGATTTTAACGAAAGATCGAGCGTGGAAATTGGAGCAGCAACGTAAAAGGGGATGTTGTGCTCACGAGCGAGCACGGCAACCATATAGGTTCCGATCTTGTTAGCTGTGTCTCCATTGCCAGCAATTCGATCTGCGCCAACGACAACGGCATTGACCTTGCCGCTCTTCATTACATGCCCTGCCATGTTGTCGGTGATCACCGTTACGGGAATATTATCCTTGGCGAGTTCCCACGCAGTTAACCGCAACCCTTGCAGGAATGGCCTGGTCTCATCGGCAATCACGGCTATTCGTTTTCCGGCGTCTATTGCGCCTCGGATTACGCCCAACGCTGTTCCGTAATCGCCGGCCGTGGCGAGAGCACCGGCATTGCAGTGGGTAAGGACGGTGTCGCCATCCGCAAGCAATTCCGCTCCAAAGCGACCCAACGCCCGGTTAGCTTCGAGATCTTCGCGAAAAATGCTGAGGGCTTCTTCAACCAAACTTGCCTTGATCTCTTCAAGATCGTGAGTCTTGGCCGTTTCTCGCTGCAATGCCTGGCGCATCCGCTCAATGGCCCAGAAGAGGTTAACCGCGGTGGGACGCGTCTCGGACATCACCTTGCACATGTAGTCGAAGTCATCTTCCAGATCTGCCACTGATGTACCGACGGACTGGCTCGCGCCAAGCGCGAGTCCCATCGCCGCCGAAACCCCGATGGCCGGCGCCCCGCGCACAACCATTTTCTTGATTGCCTCGGCGACTTCTTCATAAGAACGCAGCATAAGGTACTTTTCTTCCGCCGGCAGCAGTCGCTGGTCCAACATGCGAACGCCCTGGTCCGTCCATTCGATGGTTTTGATCATTTGCTAAAGCTAGTTCCTCGGGGAATTGAAAACGCGGATGAATCTTACTGGACACGAATTGGTGAAGCAAAGCCACGCTTGCAATTGTGGGACTCCGTGTGTCGTCCTTACGTCTGTTTTTAAGTCATCCGTTTAGAAAGCACACTTGTCTGCCGCCACGCGGCGGGGCACAAGTGCCCTTTCTAAACGGTGCAATTAAGAAATTTGGGTCGCCACGGAGTGCTGCCCCTACAAATTGGTCGAGTTTGACAGTCTCGCAAAGCGCGTGATAATGTCCGCGCAAATCAAGCCAAGCAAGAATTGTTCTTTGTATTGAAAGCATCTGGGTGCCCCAGGATGGGGAGAATAGGGAAGCGGGTGAGAATCCCGCGCGGTCGCGCCACTGTGGTGAGACTGCTGATTACTACTTCCGGAAGGAAGTGCAGCAGTCCTCTAAGCCAGGAGACCTGCCCAGGCTTTGCAGCTTTTGAACGCTCGCGGAAAGGCGTTCAGGCCGCACGGGTTCCGAAAGCCGTTTCAAGTCCCGCCACCGCCTGTATTCCTTCTCGCAAAGGATCAGCGATCGGCGGGACTTTTGTTTCAACGTCACCTCTCAAAATTCAAATTACGACAAACAGGAATCGCACTGTTCCTGTGCGCAATGCTCGTCGTGTGCTCATGTTCGCGGCCTGCACCTTCATCGACCTCAGCAACAACCTTCGCTACCCGGGAAGTTATTGACGAAGCCGGACGTAGAGTCACCATTCCCGCAAAGGTCGAGCGATTCGTTTCGCTTGCTCCCAATCTTACTGAGATTGCGTACGCGGTGGGAGCCGGCGATCGCCTGGTGGGTAACACGACCTTCTGTAACTACCCTGAAGAGGCGAAGACCGTCGCGAAGGTTGGCGATACGCTGCAACCGAGCATTGAGCGCATCCTGACGCTTCGCCCCCAGCTCGTACTGGTCTCGACAGCCTCTCAATTGGAAGCATTTACAAAGCAATTAAATGAGCATCAGATCGCTGTTTACGTCACAGATCCGCGAGATCTTGAAGGGGTTTTTCGCTCGATCTTAGCTGTTGGTGATCTCCTGAATGAATCCGAAGCTGCTTCGGAGTTAGTGAAACTACTTCGCGCGCGAGCTGAAAAGGTAGAACAAGCGGTTGCCGGGCTACCTCGAGTATCTGTTTTCTTTCAATTGTCCGGACAACCACTCTACACAGCCGGCAGGAGTTCATTCGTAACGAATCTAATTGAGCGAGCAGGCGGACGCTCAGTGACTTCCGACGTTCAGGAAGCTTGGCCACGATTGAGCGATGAAGCCGCGCTAGCTTCGCGTCCCGAAGCTGTAATCATGGTCTCAGCAGATGCGATGGGAACTGCAGCTAATACGCGTGTAGCGGCGGCTTTGAAAAATTCCCCTGCCGTGAAGAACGGCCGCGTTTATTTAATCAATGGCGATCTGTTAACGCGTCCGGGCCCGAGGCTTGTCGACGGCCTTGAGCAGATAGCCCACGCGCTTCATCCGGAAGCCTTCAAGTGAATAACAGCTTGAACAAAGAAGCCCCAACTCTCAGCCGCCACGTCTTACCGTTGGACCGCCACGCGCGCTCGACGTTGCGGAAAACGCTAGTCGTTTGCAGCACGCTGACCGTGTTATTAATCGTCATCGCAATCATCTCCGCTACTGTAGGCAGCGAGACAGTACCCGTTGTTGATGTACTACGCGCGCTTTTCACGGCCGGAGCCAATACTGGCGCTTTGACCTCGACCCAACGCGCAATTCTCTTTGAGATACGCTTGCCGCGGATTCTGCTGGCGGCGACGGTGGGCGCATCGCTCGCAGCGGCGGGAGCAAGTTATCAGGCGCTTCTTCGCAACGCGCTTGCAGAACCTTACCTTCTGGGCATTTCTAATGGCGCTGCGGTTGGAACCATGGTGGCGCTGGTGTTCATGGGCTTGAGTGAGTGGACGAGACCCATGATGGCAATCGCTGGCGCTCTTGCAGCAACCTTCGTGGTTTATCGTTTGGCCCGCGGTCGCGCAGGCGCTTCACCGGAAAGGCTAATCCTGGCCGGTGTAATCGTAACCACCTTTCAATCTTCGCTAATCGTTTTCATCACCACGTTGATGGATGCGACGCGTATCAGATCATTTACCTTTTGGTTGCTTGGAGATCTTTCCCAGGCATCAACCGGTTCGCTGTGGATTGCGGTGGCTTCAACCGTTATCGGAGTCGCCGCGCTGACACTGAATGCGCGCCCGCTGAATCTACTAATGCTTGGCGAGCGCGACGCTTTTGATCTGGGCGTTGAGGTTGAACGTGTGCGATTGCAGGTTTTTCTGGCGGCTAGTCTGCTCGTCGGGGTTTCCGTCGCCTTGAGTGGCTCGGTGGGCTATGTCGGTCTCGTCGTACCGCATCTAGTGCGTCTGTCCACCAGCGGCGACAACCGTTTGACTATTCCGGCGGCGGCTCTTGCAGGCGCCGTGTTTGTTGTGGTCGCAGACACAGTGGCACGCACAGTGATTGCGCCTCGGGAGTTGCCTGTTGGCGCGATCACTGCATTGATTGGCGCGCCGTTGTTTATCTATTTGCTGAAGCGACGTTAGGCACGAAGGCAGAAGTCAAAGGAGAGGCAAGGCAGAGGTCAGAGTTCGGGAGTCAGAAGTCAGAAAGCGAGACACTCAAGTCGATGATGCGACTCTACATCAGTACCGGAAGCGGTAGCGACCAGCCGAAGACTCAACTTGTGTCTGAATTCCTTCTAGTTAAGTTACATGTGTCGTACTTAACTGTTAGCTGTCTGATGTGGAACGGCAGAAGTCAAGGTGAGTGTCTGAATCAAGGTCGAGTCTTTGGCCGGTCGCTACCGCTTCCGGTACTGATGTGGAGTCGCGACCATTGAGTTGAGTGTCTCGGTCAAGGTGTTGGGTTCGAACCCGCTCAAGATGGAATCAGCGCCTCTGCCGTGTTTGCATCGATGGAAACCATGGATCGGATGAAAGCTCTCATTTACCACGCGCATACCTGGCTCGGATTGATCGTAGCTGTTCCAGTCCTGGCATGGGCGTCAAGCGGTTTGCTGTACGCGTGGCCGGAGGCAGTCGAAGGTGGCCAGATCGAGACGATCGCACCCGAGAAGTTGCGAGTTACGCCCGCGCAAGCCTTACAACGCGCCAATGAATTTTCAGGAAGGAAGCTGCCAACGACGGCCTTGACTCTGCTGATGCGCGAAGGTCATCCAGTCTATCAGGCTATTGGAGGACTAGGCGCCGATTCACTGTTGATTGACGCGGAGACAGGACAAGTAATGACGACTCCCCCACCTGGGATATTGACTCGGTATTTTCGACAAGCACATTTCTACTTCTTTGCCGGGAGATGGCAGGTGCCGTTGCTTGTCGCGGGATCCATGTTGGCTTGTCTGTCAGCCTTGTCCGGTTTGTATTTGAACATCGCGCTCTGGCTTACAAGGCTGAAGAAACCGCTTAAATAATCGCAAGGATCAACTTAGATGCTCGAAGCGAAAAATGTAAGCATTGACTACGGCAAACGACACGCAGTCGTGGATGTCTCGTTGCGTGTCACGCTAGGGAGTATGACTGCGATTATCGGTGCCAATGGCGCCGGCAAGACCTCGCTCTTAAGAGCGCTCAATGGCGCCATTCAACCTTCTGGCGGCGAAATCCTGCTTGATGGTAAGCCGCTCAAATTCTTCACACGGCGAACTATTGGCAGGCGTATCGCGGTGGTCACGCAGGAAGCCCTGTTGGCTTTTCCGGTTTCAGTATTGGAGTACGTACTTGGCGGCCGTTACGCCTGGTCAGGGTCAGGCACCTGGGGTTGGGAATCTGAGCGAGATCTTGAGATCGCCTCAGAAGTGCTGCGGAAGACGGAATTGGAAAACTTCAGGGCGCGGCTAATGAACGAACTATCAGGAGGCGAGAGACAACGCGCGGTGCTAGCGCGAGCGCTCGCCACCGAAGCCGGAATTCTTTTGCTTGACGAGCCTACTGCCAACCTGGACCTGGCCCATCAGGCTTCAATGCTGCGGCTGGTGCGAGCGCATTGCGATGAGCGCTCGACAGCGGCGGTCATTGTCACGCACGACATTAACCTTGCTGCGGAATTTGCAAATCATGTTGTGCTCTTGAAAAGCGGGAGGATGATCGCAGCCGGTACGCCCCGCGACGTTTTGACAGAAGAATTACTGGGCGAGGTTTTGGAGATCAAAGTATTAGTTGATGCGCACCCGCTTTCAGGGGCGCCACGCATCACGCCGGCGCACGAACTGCGACGGTAATCAGGGAGCTGCAGACGTCTTGTCTGTTTACTCCCATCAACCCGGGTGACGGCTCAAGGGAAGGCGGTCAAAATCCGCCACTGCCCGCGCAACTGTAGGCGACGAAGACGCTTTAGCACGCTCTAGCCACTGTTCCAAAAGAATGGGAAGGCTCGCCGGAGCTGAGTCGCAAGTCAGGAGACCAGGCCGCCGCTCTTTCGTAAAGCTCGCACTGCGACGGGCAGGAGACTCTACAAATGAACACACAAGAGAATGAAACGAGGCATTTCCAGTTCAAGAACAAGGCACTCAACGTTTTGGTTCTGCTGTTTTTTTTCAGTTCTTTTTCAAGTGGGACGTTGGGGCAAAACAGCGCGTCCGGTGCGGCGATTACCGTACGAGTGACAGATCCCCAGGGCGCGATTGTACCCAAAGCCGCCGTCACACTTTACACGCGCGACAACAGGATTCGCATCAAGGGGCTCACTGATGAAAATGGCAGCTGCCTTTTCGAACACCTGGGCCCAGGCGAATATTTGATTGAGGCTGAGGCGTTGGGCTTCGCGCCCGCGACTGCTCAAGTTTTGAGTGTTGAGCGTAATGCCGCCGCCAAGATTGATATCGCGTTGCCGCTTGCGGGTATTGACGAGCACGTCGTTGTCACCGCGCAGGGCACGGCGCAACCGGTTGATGAAGTTTCCAAAGCCGTCTCGGTAGTGGACCGGCAAGAGATCGATGAACGCGACGAGGCCGCTATCCCCGAAGCCTTGCGCACCGTTCCGGGCTTACGAGTGCAACAGCTTGGTGGTCCCGGGTCGCTCATTTCAATCAAAACGCGCGGCCTACGCAACGAAGACACGGCAGTCTTGATCGATGGGCTGCGTTTTCGCGACGCTGCTTCTCCGCAAGGCGATGCGACCGCTTTCCTGGAAGACTTGATCGACACCGATGTCAGCCGAATTGAGGTTCTGCGCGGCTCGGGCTCGTCGCTCTATGGCTCAAATGCTATCGGTGGTGTCATCAATCTTGTGACCGACGAGGGTGGTGGCGACTTCCACGGCAATCTTCTCGGCGAAGGCGGTGGATTAGGTATGTTTCGTGGTCGAGCCCAGTTGGCTGGTGGCGCCCGCCAAAACACCATTGCCTACAGCGCCGGCTTTTCACACCTCAATGTTACACATGGTATCGATGGCCAGGATGAAGCCCGCAACACGAGCGGCCAGGGACGTGTTCTTTTTCGCCTAACACCAACGGCGACGCTGTCGGGTCGTATCTATGCAGCCAATTCTCGAGTGCAACTCAATAACAGTCCGCTCGCCATTGGCAATCTACCGCCAACCGGGATCATCCAAGCGATCCCGCTCTCGCCTGAAGAACAGCGACGCTTTGAGGCGGGCGTTCCTACCTCGCTGTTGAATGTTGGCGCGGCTACTTTCATCCCCGCTGCAAACGATCCCGACAACTTGCGCACTGCGAACTTCTTCTCCGGCGCTCTGATCTTCTCACAGCGCCCGACAGAAAAGTTTGGTTACACCCTCAGTTATCAAGGGTTGATAACCAATCGTTCCTCGATTAACGGACCCTTAGGGGTCGGGTTTCAACCCTTTGGCGGAAACGACCAGTCAGACTTCGATGCGCGCGTTCACACTCTGAGCGCACGCTTTGATGTTCAGGCGGGAAACGTCAACTTCATTACCGGTGGTTACGAGTTCGAAAGCGAGAACTTCCGGAATCCCTCGTTTCAACCTAATCCCGCGGACAACTCAAACGTTGACGTAACCGAGAGGAGCCACACTCTCTTTGTCCAGGATCAATTGCGCTTCCTGGAGGATCGGTTACAAATCTCGGGAGCATTTCGCGCGCAATTCTTCCGACTCCAACAACCGGTGTTCACGCCCGCCGCTTCGTCGCCGTACGCGGGCCTTACTTTCCTGTCACCGCCGACTGCCTACACTGGTGATGGATCCGTCGCCTATATGTTTCGTTCGTCAGGCACGAAGTTGCGTGCGCACTTAGGCAACGGCTATCGGGCTCCGTCACTTTTTGAACGCTTTGGGACGTTCTTTAGCAGTTTCTTTGGTTACACAGTCTTTGGCGATCCGCGCCTTCAACCAGATCGATCTGTTGCGATTGACGCGGGTATTGATCAAAACCTCTGCCGTAACCGGTTGCGGCTGTCAGCAACCTACTTTTATACGGCGCTTCAGAAGGTGATCATCTTCGACTTCTCCGGCGCTATCGATCCCGCAACCGATCCATTCGGCCGCTTCGGCGGTTACCGCAACACGAATGGGGGCATCGCCAGAGGAATGGAACTGAGTATGACCGCAACACCGACACGCACGCTGAATCTCTCCGCGGGTTATACCTACACGAAGAGCTTGCAGCGTACACCTCAGGTACCGGGTGTTCTCCGTTCCCTTGTGATTCCGGATCATCAATTCTCAATAGTTGCCACCCAGCGGTTCGGTCGACGCATCCTGGTCAATTTTGACCTTACAGCATCGAGCCATTACCTGGCGCCGATTCTTGATCCTAACACCTTCGCTAGCCGGGCTTATCGCTTCCGCGGATTAGCCAAAGCCGATCTGGGCGGAAGCTACACGCTGCCGTTTGATGAATCACGTTCGCTGCGTTTCTTTGGTTATGTAGACAATCTGTTTGACCGGGAATATTTCGAGAGCGGCTTTCTAACACCGGGACGGACAGGTCGCGCGGGGGTTTCGCTGAGCTTCTGACCTAGGCAAGGCATAAAAATTCAGGTTGCAAGGTTCAAAGCTCTTGGGCGCCATTGCGCTGCTTATCGAGCTCATCCTTGCAACCTGAAACTTGTGGCTGAGCGGCCCTGTCTTATCTTGTCGGTTCCGGTCTTGTTGCTTCCGGTCGCTTCGTGAACAAACCGCCAGCTAGGAAAACGACACCGAGAAGAATATTAATAAGGTGATCCACTTGCCCCAGTCCAAGGGGACCGATGTGCCACATTCGGTGGTTTCCGGGATCTCCTAAGACAAACTGTCCCAGGAATCCCAATCCCAAGTAAAGAACGCCGAAAATTAGGCAGAATGCCCTTGCTGCGGTCAGTGAACCCGCAAAACCAAGGTAAAGGGCAATACCTCCAGAGACGAGGTGAACGATATTGTGTGGCGGTGTTAAATGCGCCCCAAGCAGGGTGGGCGCAAAGAATCCGCAGACTCCCACCAAAAGAAAAACGATACCTAGAATCTTGCAAACAGTCTTTGCCATAATTGGTGCCTAGTCTCCTTGAAGAAGGGTTGACAACCGCGCGGGCGCAGTAAGCAAAGACGCGTCCGCCTAAAACATTGAGGAAATACTCCGAATGGCAGCGAATGTATATCAGACTGCCGGCCGTTTGCAAATTTTTTTTGAGATAAATGCCCAGATACGCTCGGAGCAGTTTTCATCGGATGGTATACTTGGCGGCAAGTATTCCTTTCAACCCACGACCGAGAATGAGCCTAGGAGGTAAAAGCTATGCACAGACTTGACAGACGACGGCGAGCAGCCTCCCGAATCGTTTCTGTTTTCGTGTTCATGTTTATGTTAGCGGTCACTGCAAATGCCTACACGATAGTGATGCGCGGCGGGCGACGCATAGAGATCCCGGCGCAATTCGTCGTGACACCCTCGACGTTGACTTATGAAGCAGCGACGGGATTTCAAATAACTCTTCAGATGGCGGCGATCGATATTCCAGCGACGGAGATAGCCAACAATGAAGAGCCCGGAAGCTTGCTAAGACGAATCCAGCTGACGACGGCGTCTTCGTCTCCAACTGCCACTTCGGAAGAAGATGAGCAGAGCGCTCAGCCGACTCAGGCGAGACGAACGATAACGAATCGTGATTTGGAATCATCGATGCGGCGCCGGCGCGATAGCGAAGTTGCTTATGAAAGCCGGCGAAAGCAACTTGGGCTGCCGTCGATGGCAGACTCGCGCAAGCAGGCCGCTGTTGAGTCTGATTCATTTGGAATGGAACTGGAGCAGAGGCGTATTGCTGAAAGAGAATCGGAAGATTACTGGCGCGGACGAGCGCAGGCGTTGAGAACCGAGATTGCGGCGGTGGATGCGCAAATCGCCTGGACTCGCGCCCGGCTTGATGAAACTCCGTTTCCGTCGAACGGCTTGGGGAACGGATCGGTTTCGACCGTCAGCGTTATTCCCTACCTCGGAGATTTCGGCAGAAGGTCTTATGGGAACTATGGCGGGAACTATGGCGGCTGGGGCTACCCTCGAGGCGGCTGGCACCAGCGGGATGTTTATGTCGCGCCGGGTGACAATACTCGAACGGCAGGTCGAGGTGGCTATGGTCGTGGACGGCGAGGGGGTGGATTTTTTGATCCGTGGATTTTCCCCCAGGCAAGGCCAATCGGAGTCGGTGGAATCTACCCAGGTATAGATGTTTTCGGATCCTCAACTCCAGACTATTCGTATGAACGCGCTGATCTCATCACGCGTTTCAACGAATTGGCGTCGACCCGTGCCGGGCTCAGCGCTCGATGGAGAGCACTCGAAGAAGAAGCTCGACGCGCCGGAGCGCCTCCTGGATGGCTTCGACCATAGAAGGCAGAAGCAGGGGGCAGTCGGCAGGGGCAGTCGGCAGGGGCAGTCGGCAGGGGCAGTCGGCAGGATCTGAGATCTGAGATCTGAGATCCCGCGATCTTCTCTGCGATCCGCGATCTCCTCTGCGATCTCAAATCCAAGATCTGAAATCAAAAAAACATGAACGGTTGGGAAACAATTATTGGGTTGGAGATTCATGCTCAATTGAGCACTCAATCAAAAATCTTCTGTGGCTGCTCGACGCGATTTGGCGACGAACCTAATGAGAACACCTGCCCGGTTTGTCTTGGCCTGCCCGGGGCGTTACCGGTACTCAATCGTCGCGTAGTCGAGCTCGGCGCTCGAGCTGCGCTGGCTCTTGGCCTCCACATCAATAACCAGTCGATTTTTTCCCGCAAGAATTATTTCTATCCCGACCTCCCCAAGGGTTACCAAATCTCGCAATACGATAAGCCATTCTCAGCAAACGGTGAGTTGGAGATCATGACCGCCGAGCGGGACGAAGCGGGCCATCCTGTCGAGTGGCGAGCTAAAAAGATAGCGATCACGCGACTTCATCTTGAAGAAGACGCCGGCAAAAACGTGCATGAAGGACTGCCTGACGTCGATCGCTATTCTTATATCGATCTCAATCGCGCGGGCACACCACTGGCCGAGATTGTGACCGAACCGGATTTTCGTTCTTCCTGGGAAGCCTACGACTACGTCAATCATGTACGCCGTGCTCTGCAATGGGTGGGAGCATCCGAAGCCGACATGGAGAAGGGAAATCTTCGTTGTGAAGCAAACGTTTCCGTACGGCGAAGCGGTGATGGAAAGTTTGGCACCAAAGTCGAGTTGAAAAACTTGAACTCGGTGCGTTTCATGCAACGAGCCATTGAGTTTGAAATCAAACGGCAGATTGGCGTCCTTGAATCCGGCGGTCGGCTGCAGCAGGAAACGCGGCTGTGGGATGAACGTGCTGCTGAAACACGCGTCATGCGTTCCAAGGAAGAGGCGCACGACTATCGCTATTTTCCCGAGCCAGATCTGCCGCCGCTCATTGTTTCGGATGAGTTCATCGGGCGAGTGCGCGCTGAAATGCCTGAACTACCTGATACCAGGCGTCGCAGGTTCATGGAACAGTATGACCTTTCCTTTAGCGATGCATCACAACTGACTTCCGAACGTTCGTTAGCTGACTACTACGAGAAAGCTGCTGAGGCTTCGGGAAATCCAAGGGCGGCAGCAAATTGGATCCGCTCGGAACTCTTGCGTGAACTAGAAAGCGCAGGCCTGCTAGCCGGTTCGTCTCCGGTCTCGCCTGGTGACCTCGGTGCGCTGGTCCGTTTGATTGACGAAGGCACAATCAGCGGCAAGCAAGGCAAAGATGTGCTCGTTGAGATGTTCAAGTCCGGCAAAAGCGCGGCCACAATTATCGCGGAGCAGGGTCTGGTTCAAGTTAGCGATACTGCCGAGATCGATTCGCTTATCGACCAGGTGTTGTCTGCCAATGAAGAGCAGATTGCAAACTATCGCGGAGGCAAAGAGACACTCTTTGGCTTCTTCGTTGGGCAAGTAATGAAGGCATCGAAAGGTAAAGCGAATCCAAAAGTTGTGAACGAGCGTTTGAAAGTGAAGTTGAGTTGACGTCCGATTTGTTTGTGCATCCGGCTATATGGATCTCAACGGCAAAGTTGCAATTGTAACCGGCGGCACCAAAGGTATCGGTCGCGGCATCGCCGGGGCTCTGGTGCAGGAGGGTGCCAACGTTTGCGTAAGCGCCCGCAGCCGTAACGAGATCGATGAAACGGTGGGCGAATTGATGACGCTCGGAAAGGGCAACGCCACCGGAATAGTTTGCGATGTTCGCATTTGTGCCCAGATCGAGGCTCTGTTTGAACTCACGGTATCGGAACTCGGCGGTCTCGACATCCTCGTGAACAATGCAGGCATTGGAATCTTCGCGCCAGTCGAAGAGATGTCGCCTGAAGATTTTCGTGCGGTGCTTGAGACCAACCTCTTCTCCGTCTTCTATTGTTGCCACCAGGCGATCCCACTGATGAAGCAGCGTGGTGGCGGCTATATCGTCAACATTTCGTCACTGGCCGGCGCTAATCCCCATCCGCGAATGGCCGCCTATAACGCGTCGAAGTTTGGCTTGAATGGCTTCAGCGAGGCGCTGATGCAGGAAGTGCGGCATGATGGCATCAAAGTTAGTTATATCATGCCTGGTTCGGTCAACACGGAGTTTGGCGGCGACTCGCCAGGCGAAGATAAATCGTGGCAGTTGCAACCTTCAGACATTGCCAGAGTAGTTATCGATCTTCTTCATCACCCGGATCACAGTCTTCCTAGCCGAGTCGAAATCAGGCCGAGCAAACCACCGAAGAAATAGGATGCGAGCCGTGGTCCAACGCGTTACTCGCGCGAAAGTCACAGTAGAGAATGAAGCAATCGGCGAGATCAATCATGGTCTCGTCGTTTTTCTGGGGGTGGCTCGCGATGATTCTGAGGCCGATGCAGAATACCTCGCGGCAAAGATTGTCTCGTTGCGCATTTTTGATGATGAGGCCGGCAAAATGAATCGTTCAGTCAAAGATATTGACGGCGGCATGCTCGTGATTTCGCAGTTCACACTTTACGGCGACGTGCGACGCGGTCTTCGGCCTTCGTGGTTTGACGCTGCGCCGCCCGAAATAGCCAGGCCGCTTTATGAATTCTTCATTGGACAAGTCGAGAACCTGCTGACAGAAGTTGCCAGCGGCAGCTTTCAGAGCATGATGCAAGTGGAGTTGATTAATGATGGGCCGGTCACTATTCTGCTCGACAGCCGCAAGGCTTTCTAACTGATCCGTGAGGATAGATTTGTGATGGGCTTACCTGACTGTTTATGCGGCAACCGTTGGCGCTCAACATTCGCTTTCAGTTGCGTAGTTTTGGTGCTCTTGGTGACTCTCACGCTCTCGGGCTGTAACAAATCCAAGACAGCTGTTAGAGATTTCGACGCTGGTTCAGACTCCGCTTCCAAAAGCAATATGAAGAGGGGAATTAAACCCTTGCCCGATGAACAGGTGGCAGTTATCGAAACGTCAGATTATGGCAACATCGTCATCGAGCTTTATCCGAACATAGCGCCCCAAATGGTGCAACGCTTCAAGAAACTGATCCAGGAAGGGTTTTACGACGGCACAACCTTTCATCGCATCAATGCGGCCTCCGGCTTGATCCAGGGCGGTGATCCTTTGTCAAAGGACAATGATCCTGAAAATGACGGTACGGGAGACTCGCCGTATCCGAATGTGCCAGGTGAGTTCAGCGACGTCCCCTTCGAGCGAGGCACTGTGGGTGCGGCGAGGCGCGGCGCGTCGCCGGCATTTGCCGGGCGAGCTGCCGTAACCGAGGCGCAGGCGCGCGACACTGCAAATTGCCAGTTCTTTATCACACTGGAGGAGGCGCCGCAGTTTGATGAGGACTATACAGTCTTTGGAAGAGTTATCGATGGAATCACAAACGCGGAGATCATAATGCGCGCTCCGGTAGAAGAGGGAAAAGAGCGCCCGGCAGACAAGATTGTAATCAAGAAGATGTCTCTACAACCCCGATCCAAATATGTTTCTGTAACCAAACAGCCCTGACGATTCAGATCATGTCGTCAGTGGTTTTCGAGCCTTCATCCAACTCAAACCGATCGCGGTCCCGTCGTTCAATCTTATCGAGGAAGTCAAGTTCCTCGTTATCTTCAAAACTGACTCCGACGGCGTTAGCATTCTCCTCGACCATCGATTGATCAGGAGTTGGATTGTCCCCGCCAACTGCTTCTGAACCGCTCTCATTTACGTCTTCCCAGCTTGCATCAAGATCCCCGCCCGCATCTTTCGGAGATGCCGCCGTATTGTTACGAATTCGATGCGCAAGCTGATCAGGATCTTTGGGCGCCCGCGCAATCTCTTCTTCCATAAACTCTTCTATCTCCGGATTCGGAACAAAGTCGGGATTATTACTCAAGTACTCGAACTCATCGGACTGTCTTTTTGGCATGTAAAGTCTCCTCAATCCAAATTCTGCGAGCGCAGGTGAATCTCGACTCAAACTTAAACGACGAAGGTCGAAGTTTTCGACCTCGAAATGGTACGCGGCAACTGCGGGGGATGAAGAACTATAACAAACAGATGAAAGCTCAGCAACAACGTGGCGCTCAGGTGATTACTCCCAAAAAGGCCTTCTCCTTGACGATTAAGCTGTGTGGACTTTAGACTTAACGTTTGATTACTAAACTCTAGAAAATCCCGTCGTGATTGCTGCAACTGCATTATAGTTGCATGATCACAAAGTAGGCTGTCCCCTTCGTTTATGCCAACAAGTCTCTTTAATTCACTCCAGACATTCAATCCAGGCCCTGATCAGTCCGGTAAGTTTTACTCGCTGCCGCAGCTCGAAAAAGAAGGTGTCGGACCGGTTTCAAAGCTGCCGGTCAGCATTCGAGTGGTTTTGGAATCCGTGCTGCGCAATTGCGACGGGAAGAAGATCGTTGAAGACGATGTACGCGCGCTTGCGAACTGGCAGCCGAACGGAAAGAGAACCGAAGAGATTCCTTTCGTAGTCTCGCGCGTGCTGCTTCAGGACTTTACCGGCGTACCTTTGCTCGTGGATCTAGCCGCAATGCGCTCGGCCGTCGCCCGATTAAACAAGAACACCGACGTCATCGAGCCGCTTGTTCCAGTTGATTTAGTGATAGACCACTCCATTCAGGTAGACTTCGCCAGCACCAAAGACGCCTTTCGCAAAAACATGGAGATGGAGTTTAAGCGCAACAACTCCCGCTACCAGTTTCTCAAATGGGGGACACAGGCCTTTGACGGCTTTGGAGTGATTCCGCCGGGCATCGGCATTTGCCATCAAGTCAATCTGGAGTTTCTTGCAAAGAGCGCCTGGGAGCGCAATGGCTACTACTATCCTGACACTCTGGTTGGCACGGACTCCCACACCACAATGATCAATGGTTTGGGAATTGTCGGTTGGGGTGTCGGTGGTATTGAGGCCGAGGCCGCGATGTTGGGCCAGCCGGTTTACATCCTGACTCCTGACGTGGTCGGGGTCCACATGACGGGCAGCCTGCGCGAGGGTGTTACGGCTACGGATCTTGTGCTTCGTGTTACCGAGATGTTGCGCAAGGCGAAGGTAGTTGGAAAGTTTGTAGAGTTTCATGGCGCTGGCGCTGCCAGCCTTTCAGTGACCGATCGCGCCACCATTGCCAACATGTCGCCGGAGTATGGAGCAACCATTGGCTTCTTTCCGGTTGATGAAGAGACTTGCGTTTATCTGAAAGCGACTGGGCGCACTGACGAACACATTGAAGCAGTGCGTAACTACTATAAAGCGCAGGGCATGTTTGGAATTCCGAAACAGGGCGAATGCGAGTACAGCACGGTGCTCGATCTCGATCTCGCCTCAATCGTTCCGAGTGTGGCTGGTCCCAAGCGACCGCAGGACCGGATTGAACTTTCAAACTTGAAAGAGCAATTCAGTGATCTCTTGCTGAAGCCGATTTCCGATGGCGGTTACGGGAAGTCGAGAGAAGAGGCAACCTCCAGATACTTTACGCGTATTGGCACACTTGACGTTGCCAAGGCAGCAATCGCCGTGGGCGGTGAGCAACGTCCCGATAATGTTCCGGTGGCCATGGGCGGCGTCTCAACGCCACAAGGCACGAGCGTTTGGACTGAGACAGAGATGGTGAACAATCGGCCCACGCCTGACCGTCTGGTGGAAGTGGACCCGGAAGAATTTCCACATGCGGAAGTTGACTTAGGTCATGGCGACGTTTTAATTGCCGCTATAACGTCGTGCACGAATACTTCCAACCCAAGCGTGATGCTCGCCGCAGGACTCCTGGCAAAAAAAGCAGTCAAGCGTGGTTTAGAGGTCCGTTCTTCAGTGAAGAACTCGCTAGCGCCAGGCTCCCGAGTGGTGACTGAGTATCTGCAGAAGACCGGACTGCAAGAATACCTGGACAAGCTTGGTTTCAATCTCGCCGGTTACGGGTGCACAACCTGTATAGGCAACTCAGGTCCGCTGGATCCCAACATCGAGCAGGTCCTTAATGACCACGATCTAATCGCGGCGAGCGTTCTGTCGGGCAATCGAAACTTTGAAGCGCGGGTTCATCAGAGTATTAAAGCCAACTTCCTGATGAGTCCTCCGCTCGTAGTCGCCTTCGCAATCGCCGGCCGGGTAGATGTCGATCTGTCGCAAGATCCGCTGGGCAAAGATAGTAACGGTAATGATGTTTATCTGCGCGAGATTTGGCCGAATCTCCAGGAAATTAACGAGTTGATGAGTGCGGCGATGGATCCCGAGACTTATCGAAGACTGTATCGCGATTTTGAAGCGCAGAACCCCTTGTGGAACGAGATTCCTACCAGCACGGGAAATGTTTACAAATGGGATTCCCAGTCAACCTACATTCAGGAGCCTCCATATTTCGAAAACTTTAGTAATGCGGTCGAAGACTGGCGCGACGTTTATAGCGCGCGACCGCTTGCAATCTTTGGCGACTCGGTTACGACAGATCACATCAGTCCTGCGGGAGCGATCAAGCCTAACTCGCCTGCCGGTCTATTTCTCCAGGCCAAAGGCGTCACTGTCCAGGACTTCAACAGCTACGGTTCGCGTCGAGGTAATCATGAGGTGATGGTGCGCGGCACGTTTGCGAATGTCCGAATCAAGAACCTAATGGTGCCGGGGGTTGAGGGCGGCGTGACGCTCCGTCAACCCGATGGCGAGCGCACGAGCATTTATGACGCCGCAATGAGCTACCAGTCAGAAGGAGTGCCACTTGTTGTGATTGCGGGGCAAGAGTATGGCACTGGGAGTTCGCGTGACTGGGCCGCCAAGGGGACCAGGCTGCTCGGTGTAAAGGCCGTAATCGCACAAAGTTTCGAACGCATCCATCGCAGCAACTTGGTGGGCATGGGTGTCCTGCCCTGTCAGTTCAAGGAAGGAACAAATGCTGCCTCATTGGGGCTTGATGGAACAGAAACGTTTGACATAATCGGATTAGAGGAAGAGGTCACACCGCAAAAGGATCTGAGGCTAGTAATCCATCGAGCATCAGGTAAGACGGAAGAAGTCCCGGTCACCCTTCGTATCGACACACCAATTGAAATCGATTATTACCAACACGGCGGAATACTTCCTTACGTCTTGCGACAATTGCTCGCAGGCACAACCGATTTTTGAGCGAAGTCTGTGCAACCTCCGGTGCTCTCTGTGCCATGCGGAGTCACCGGTATTCAACAGAGACACTGACAGCACGTAGGTTGCACGAAGCGCAGTAGAACAGAGGAGTCACCATGTCATCAGTTCAACCGGCCGAGACAAACACACCACGAAAATACCAGCTATTCATTGATGGCCAATGGGTCGAAGCACAATCCGGCAAAACATTTACCACGCCGAATCCGGCGACGGGTGAAACGCTTGCTGAGGTAGCCGAAGCCGACAAGGCCGACATTGATAAGGCGGTGGCCGCCGCACGCCGGGCCTTTGAAGGCAAATGGTCGAAGATCAGCGCGCGTGATCGTGGGCGCATGCTCTACAAGCTTGCGCAGTTGATTGAGGAGCACAGCAAGGATCTGGCCGCGCTGGAAACTGCGGACAATGGAAAACCGCTCAGAGAATCGGCCTATGTTGACTTGCCGCAGGTTGCCGAGAACTTCGAATACTTTGCGGGTTGGGCTACAAAGATCGAAGGTGAAACGATTCCCGTTCCCGGGCAAATGTTCAACTACACCTTGCGCGAGCCGGTCGGCGTTTGCGGACAAATCATCCCCTGGAACTTTCCGCTTCTGATGGCCGCCTGGAAACTCGCACCAGCGTTGGCCGCCGGCAATACGGTGGTCCTCAAGCCTGCCGAGCAAACGCCCGTCACGGCGTTGGAACTCGGAAGCTTGATTCAGGAAGCCGGCTTTCCTGAAGGCGTGGTCAATATCGTTCCGGGCTATGGCGAGACTGCCGGCGCCGCACTGGCCGGACATCCCGGCATCGACAAGGTTGCATTTACAGGTTCGACCGAAGTCGGAAAGTTGATTGCAAAAGCCGCAGCAGAAAATGTCACGAAGGTTTCGCTTGAGCTTGGCGGCAAAGCCCCAAACATCGTGTTCGCGGACGCGGACATTGAGCAAGCGGTCAATGGCGCAATGATGGGAATCTTCTTTAACCAGGGCCAGGTGTGTTGCGCCGGCTCGCGCCTATTTGTCCAGGAAGCGGTGAAGGATCAGTTTATTGGAAGACTGAAGGAGAAGGCGGCCAAGATCGTTGTCGGCGATCCGATGGATAAGGCTACGCATATGGGCCCGCAGGTGTCGCAGGATCAGCTCAACCGCATCAAGAGCTACACGGATATCGCGCGTTCGGAAGGCGTCACCGTGGTTGCTGGTGGCGAGTGCCCGACGTTAGAAGGAGCTCTTCAGCACGGTTACTTCTACCAGCCAACCATTTTTTCAGATGTAAAGAACCAGATGCGCGTGGCTCAAGAAGAGATTTTCGGACCCGTCGTCTCAGTGATAGCGTTCCAAGACGAAGACGATCTGATCAGGCAGGCCAACGAAACGATCTATGGCCTCTCCGCTGGAATTTGGACCAGCAATATCACGCGGGCGCATCGTTTTGCGAAAGAGATAAAAGCGGGCGTGATCTGGATCAACACCTACAACATGTTCAATGCAGCCTCACCGTTTGGCGGTTACAAGCAATCGGGCTACGGCCGAGAGATGGGCAAGCATGCGCTGGAAATGTATACCAACGTGAAGAGCGTCTGGGTTGACCTGTCGGGCAAGCCGATTGGCTGGTTTGGAAAGTAAGCTATTAGTGCCGTCGCAAATTTAATGACTTCTTGTGCCTTTAGTGCCTCTAAGGCTGTGACGCTGTTCGCGGTTTCCTCTTACTCATTTGCGGACACCACCTACGGAAATCTTTCCAATACCAGAGCGCCAGCGGCGTTATCAAGACCAAGCCGGTGATGTAGACGAACAGGCTGGCCAGCATAACATTCCCGCGGAGGTCGTCTTCCATTCCAGACGCTGAACTCGCCAATTGAATGGTTTGCCCGGTTAAGTAGACCACAGACCAACCAAGTACCAAGGTCAAGACTGGTATAAGATAGAGCGGTGTAGCCATTCTCCCTTTGCGATGGATGATTGAATGGGCCGCAAGGAAGATACTCCCAAGTATTATTCCCAACCAGAAAACCGAGCCCAGACCATCCCTCCAGCTAACAACGCGGCTCAACTGAACCATTGATGTAGCCCAGCCTCCGAACGTAAAGATTCCAAGCACAATCAGATAGATTTCAAGCGCCCGAATTATGGGCGGAAGGACAGTTTGATTCCCCAAAGGCGCGATGCCGAGCGCCTTGAATATCTTTGTGGGCTCGGGAATTAGCTGAGCCAGGGCATCGACATTCCTAAAGCCACGCCTGAAGTCAATCCATTGAACTCGTTCCATTTTTGGATCAATGCCCTCGGTAGATTGCAACAGTACGGGATAGACAATTCGCGCCTCGGGATTAAGAGTCGTCGCTTTGTGGTAGCGTGAGATGAGCACAAAAACCACTTCAGCCTCAGCTTCGGGCACGAATCGATGGCCATACTTCTCCATGCCCTTGGTCAGATCGTAGTTGTACCTTATATCCTCCGGAGCAGCTTCCACGGCGAAGGTAATAGGTCTTGGCTGTATCACTTTAGGATGGTAGCGATTAGCAAAACTTGGCCGTGAGGCTATTGGCTTACCCCAGAGCCGCATCTGTTTTGAACGTAAGAGCAGGAACAGCAATGGCACCAGTATGAGACTGAGAAGGAAGGACAACATCCAAAATATTTCAAATGGCCCCAGCGAAGTCGGTTTCCCGGGATCCAGGCTTAGAGACACTATCAAGGCAAAAGGCAACAAGACGAGTGCCAACTGAACGTAAAAATAATTGAAATTGCGTTTAAGTATTCGGTAGGGCAGAGGAAGCACGAAATATGGAATGTACAGAGTCCAGAACGCAAGTAACGATATCAAACACACGCCGAGGCTTACGATAAAAGAAAACCACACGACCGGCGGAGCTGCAAATCCTTTCTGCGGAGGTCCAAGTGGGTTAACTTTCGGAGATTGCAGTTGCCCTACTAATTCACTCAGTCCCTTTGTGAATGAACTGCGAAAATCAATCCACTCATACTTCTGCAACCATGGTGGCAATTCAACTGCCTCGAAGATAATTAGAACGATCCGCTTCTTCAACTCGAATGCCGTTTCCATCTCCGCGCTAGCAAATTTGGAAACCATGACTGCTTTTGAAACGACCAATAGAACGACATCCGCTTCTTCAATTCCGCGGTAGATTTCTTCCAGCCATGGCTTTGCCGGGGTGAGGCTCTGGTAATCCATCCAGACTTTGAAGCCGCGGTCTTCAAGTTCGTCGAGCAAGCTGTCTGCGAAGGGGGCTTCTTGACGGGAGTAGCTGACAAATACGGCAAGGGACATGGCGGGTGCGTATCCTTAATGAGGAAAGGTGGTTGAGAATGTCCGATAAACTTTAGTTAGTTGCGGCGTGACGACAAGCTCAAGCTTAAACTTTAGTTAGTCGCGGCGTTACGACAAGCTAAAGCTTATCGGACATTATCCGATGTCGGTCAACTGGATTTTCAGGCGCGCTCAGTATAGCATCGCTCCGTGGCCCCCGGAATACCGCAGGAACGCTATGGATTAACTAGACCAGGGCGGAAAACCGTTTCAGCGTTCACTGCATCAGTTAAACTGCCGCAGTTCTCCGTCCAGCAGATTTGTTGATGCGGCGCTCTCCCAGGAAAACTCTTGACCGAAGAAGGAGACGCGTATGCACTTAATGAAGAAACTCGCATCTGCATCGTTGATACTCGCGGCGGTGCTTCTGCTAACAGGCTGTCCCAGTGAAACAACAATCTCTAAAATCAATGCCGACCCGGCACGCTATCGAAACAAAGAGGTTGCAATAGTGGGAACTGTCAGGGATAGCTACGGAGCGCTTGGCCAGGGCGCATATGAGATCGACGATGGTACCGGCAGGCTATGGGTAGTGACCCGGCGTGGAATCCCTTCACGCGGAGCACGCGTGGGCGCCAAGGGTCATATCTACACTGGCTTTAATTTTGGTGGTCGAAACTACGGCACTGTCTTGGAAGAAACTGACCGTCGCGTAAAGGAGAAGTAAGGCGCGAAGTTTCATTCAATAATCGCTCAGCGTATGGAGGATAAGAGAAACGCGCAAACCCTCGGCGGGCGGGAGATTGTCGAAAGCCTTGACCGAGAGTTTGCGCGTTTGTATGCACAGTCGTGTGCAGTTATTGAAAAGACGCCGGTTGATACCTTGTATGCGGTACCAGTGCCGGCAGAATTGGGTCACTCGGGTCCAGGAGCGGATCCGATCTCTTCGGTTGGCGAAAACGTATTGCGATGTGCTGCGGCAGTCGAGCAGACCTTCGGCGGGATTACCTCAAATCTCTGGGACGATCCTTTTGAGTGGACGCTGCCGGAATACCTTTCAACACCTGACAGGGTCAATGAGCATCTGCGGGAGGTGGAAGAGACTCGCAAGCGCGCATTCAGCAGTTTTACTGATGATGCCTGCTTGTTGAAGCGCGTCGCTGTGCCTTCAGGTGAGACGCGACCTCTCATCGATCTTCTTCTGGAGACATTGCTGCGCGCGGCTGACTATCAGGCACGAGCGCAGTTCGCGCTTAATAGTCTTTCCGGTATTAGTTCGCCAGGGTTTATCATCTAGCGCAAAGCTCGACCGAGTTTTATGCGGGCGCGTCATAACGGGGCACAAAGTGAGGTTTCAGGAGATGTATTGTCCACAATGCGGGCAGCAGCAAGTTTCTGATGTCACCAGGTATTGCGCGCGGTGTGGTTTCCTTCTCGATGGTGTCATGGCGGTGCTGGCGTCGGGAGGCGCTGTTCCGACGCGCTACGTGCAGCCAGGTAATCAAAAGCCATCACCGCGTAGCAAAGGAGTTCGCCAGGGTGCGATGCTCATGCTGAGCACCATACTTGTCGTACCCATCGTGGCGATCGTCAGTGTTAATCTGTTCTATGGCGTTTCCCATATAGTCACTCCGCTTGCGGCTTTGTTTTGCTTCGTCGGTGGGTTGCTTCGCATCCTGTACGCTCTCCTTATGGAAGACGCGGTTGCCCCAACGGATCCTGAGGCGGAGGCGTACGCGACGCCGGTGATTCCGCATTTCAACCGGCCCGCGCACAACGCGGCTTTGCCACCTCCTGCGGCGAACCAGGCGCCGCCGCTCTGGAGACCACGCCCTAACACGGCAGAGATTTACCAACCACCGCCAAGCATCACCGAAAACACGACACGCCTTCTTGACAAGGATGATCCCGAGAAACGTTAGGGTCAGATCGCTAGCTAAACCTTACGTGCTCCTGGGATAGGAGTAATGATCGAGACTATTCCAAAGAGCTCGACGCTTGCTGAACGACTTCGTGAGCGAATTCGCATCGAAGGCCCAATACCGTTCTGTGATTGGATGAGGGCGGCGCTTTACGATCCGCAAGATGGCTACTACTCGAGAGGTGACCGGACCAGGTGGGGCAGGAAAGGTGACTATCGTACGAGCCCTGAGCGTAGCTCATTATTTGCCGCGACCTTCGCCCGCTACTTTGCCTCGCTTTATGAGGATCTCGGCAGGCCTGCAAATTGGATAATTGGCGAGGCTGGCGCTGGAGAGGGACTATTTGCAGTTGGAGTGTTGCAAACGCTTCAGCGATCATTTCCCGATGTTTTTGAGGCCACTTCCTATGTCATTGATGAAGTCAGTCCGAATTCGCGAGCTCTGTCGGGTGAACACCTGCGGTGTTTTGCCGGACGAGTCGAGTTTAAGAAGTTGAATGGCGTGGAGTTCGATCCGGGCGTGGTTTTTTCAAACGAACTGCTTGATGCATTTCCGGTTCACCTTGTGACCAGGAAAGACGGCAGGCTACAGGAGTTTTATGTAGATGTTGGCACAGACGAACAGTTCACGTGGCTACTCGGTGACCTATGGTCCGATTCGACGCCGCGGGTCTTAGAGTATCTCGACAAGCTTGGACTCGAGCCGCGAGAGGGTCAGGTTGCGGAGGTCAGTCTTGAAATCGAAGACTGGTTACGCAATGTTTCAACAAAAATGCGCAGGGGTTATGTCGTTACCGTCGACTACGGACTGAATGCTGAGGATCTGTCTTCACGACTCGCAGATCAGAACAGTACATTGCGCGGATTTCACCGGCATGAGTTTGTTGCCGACTTGCTGGCGCGACCAGGAGAGCAAGACCTTACAACTACAGTGAACTGGAGTTTTGTAAAATCAGTAGGGACAAGTCTTGGATTGGAGGTCGCAGAATTCGCGCGGCAGGACCGCTTCCTTTTGGCCGCTGGATTCCTCGAGCAGTTGGCGATTGAATCGCAACAGTGCAAAGACGACGCTGAACGACTTCGTCTCAGCACTGCCGCCCGCGACATGATTCTGCCCGACGGTATGGCTTCACATTTTCAGGTGCTCGTGCAAAAGAAGCCCTGACGTGTTGTCCCCAGAACGGAGCCGTAGTGAAACGCAATTACGAGCTGATTGATGTTTGCCACACCGTGCACGATGGCATGATCACTTATAAAGGTCTGCCTGCACCCGTTATTACAGATCATCTTACGCGGGAAGCATCGAAGAGTTACTACGCGTCTGGAACTGAGTTTCAAATTGGCAAGATTGAAATGGTTGCTAATACCGGAACCTACATCGATAGTCCATTCCATCGCTACGCAGACGGTATAGACCTCGCCGGCCTCGACCTTTACTCGTTAGCAAATCTGGAAGGCATCGTAATCAGGAAAGGTGAAGCTGATCAGCGTGCGATTTCGGCAGCGGGCATGACGGGATTGGACGTGAAGGGAAAGGCGGTGTTGTTTCAGACGGACTGGGACCTGCGTTGGCGAACCGAAGGATACTCAGACGGCACACATCCTTTCCTGACCGCCGAAGCTGCAGAGTATTTGGCCCAGGCCGGCGTCGCGCTGGTAGGCATCGACTCATACAACATTGACGATACTGACGATCGCAGCCGTCCGGCACATTCAATCTTATTGCAGCATGGCATACCGATAGTCGAGCATCTTTGCGGCCTGCGTGAGCTGCCGGATCGAGACTTCAGGTTTTTCGCAGTGCCGGTGAAGGTAAAGGGCTTTGGCACGTTTCCGGTACGGGCATTTGCGATTGTGCCGGCTGCTTAGCAATCCGAGCGTGATTGGAAGAACTTCGGAAGGATTTCTAACACAAAAAGATTGGGAGAAACGAAATGGGCTTTAGTGAATCATATCTGTCTGAGTTTGATCGCGAGATGGCAGGCACCAGAAAGACACTCGAGCGTGTTCCCGATGATAAGTGGGATTGGAAGCCACACGAGAAATCAACGCCGATGGGACAGCTGGCCGCCCACTTGACCAACATAGCCACGTGGACCACTTACGTACTTGAAAAGGACTCAGTGGACCTTGTGCCTGACGGCAAGCCACTACCTGGCGCAGAACGCGCGAAGTCGCACACAGAACTCCTGGCAATCTTCGATGATAGTGTTGCCAAAGCTCGGGCCGCACTTACCGGAGCCAGCGACGAAGACCTACGAAAGTCCTGGACATTAATCGCAAACGGAAAAACGATTCGGACAATGCCGAAGATGGGAGCGCTGCGCGGCTTTATCATGAATCACATGATTCATCATCGCGCACAAATGGGTGTTTACCTGCGGCTGAATGATCTTCCCGTACCGTCAATCTATGGCCCGTCGGCGGATGAGGGTTCCTGACCGCCCAGTCTAAGGCGTCTGTTACGCTCTTTTTAGACGCGGTCAAGAACCCAGGGCACCTTCGGCGCGTCTTAAGGCATCACAGCGCATTCATACAATGTCTACTTTGCGCATTGCCTTTAAGCTTGTTGTAATCATCGCTATCAGTGCGGCCATCTGGCAATGTTACGCACAAGAGCCGCCTGTCTCTCCAGCTCCAGCTCCAGCTGCAGCGGAATCTCCGACAAAAACCAGCGAACCCCAAGAATCAATACGAGTCTTTACCGAAGAAGTAGTGATTCCGGTCTTCGTCTTTGATAGCAATGGACGGTTTGACCCTACTCTTGAAGCCGACGAGATGATTGTCTTTGAAGACGACGTGCGTCAAACGGTCAAGAGCATCCGTCCCATTCCTCCAAATGTCCTGCTCTTGCTCGACACTGCCGGCGCATTGAACCCGGCGATGAAGACAACTACAACCCGCGACGTAGCTACACGATTGGTAGTAAATCTCAAAGAGGGAAGTCAGGTTGCCGCAATTCAGTTTGGCGGAGGCGTTGAGTTGATTCAGGGGTGGACAGCTGATACCAATAAAACAATTCATGCTCTTAAGAACAGACTTTCTTCCGGAAGCCGGTCTTATCTGGTTGATGCACTGAAAGCTGCTGCGACCCAACTCAAAGAAGTGCCGGCCGGTAGCCGGCATGTGGTACTGATCACGGATGGTGTCGACTATTCAGGTGATGAGACAAAGCTCAATGAAGCAATTAAAGGACTGCTCAACGTTCACGCGACCATTCATGTCATCAGCTACACGGCATTGGGCAGGAAATCGATTGGGAAACACTACCCTCTGGTCAAAATTACGAACACTAAGAGAAGAAGCGCACAAGACATCGCTGACGAGATACTCAATCCAATCAGTACGTCGGACGCTAGAAAGTGGAGAAATATCTACGTCATCGTGGATACTGATATAGCAATGCGGCGCCGTCACAATGCCTACGAAGAAGCGACAAAGGAGAGCGAGCTGTGGCTCAAGGCTCTGGCGGCGGAAACCGGGGGTGACTTCTTTCTGCCTGGATCGGCTGATGAGATGATCAGACAGGGCGAGCTACTGGCGGGCGAAATCGGTATTCAATATGTCGTTACCTACCGGCCGAAACGGCCGCTCTCACTGGCAACGGAGGAAGAGTACCGCAGCATAAAAGTTGCGACGACGCGCACGGGATTGCAGATACACGCGGCCAAAGGATATGTAGCGAAGTCGCCGTAGTGACGACCGCTCAAGCCTTACGAGTCGCTGTTAGAATAGCTGAAATTTAATCGTCAGGTACTTCTTCGGGTTCTGGCGGAAGTCGTAGATCAATTTCACGCTTTCTGACGATAGTTGATTGACGTTGGAATAAAGCGCTTCATCCGTCAGGAGTTTTCCGACCGTACCTTCACCGCGCTGCGCGGCAGCCACAATGTTGTCGATTCGCTCGGCGGTCGTATTGAATCGGGCAATAGCAGCTCGAGCATCGTTGTACATCTGCTCGTCTTTGATCAGTTTACCAAGCGTGCCGCGGCCGGAATTGACGTCCGCTATGATGTCATTGATTTGCTCGACTGAACGATCGAGGCGGTCAGCTGTGCGATTGATTCGATTGTAGAGTTCGTCGTTGGTGAGAAGTTTGCCGGCTGTACCGCGACCCGCGCGTAAATCTTCAGCAATCTGGCGCAACTGCATTGCGATTTCGTTGGCATTGTTGTAAAGCGCTGGATCGTTAACAAACCGCCCCGCGGAGCCGCTCCCCGATCTTATCAGGCGCATTACGTCTTCCGTCTCCCGGACGGTCGCATTGAGGTTGTTGTAAAGCGCTTCATCGCTGAACAACCGCCCCACCGTTCCTCTACCCTCCTGTACGTCCTTCACGATTACGCTGATCTGATCGGAGAGCTTGCTGAGCCGTTGGGCCAGATCCGTACCTGACGTCGCGAAATCGTTTACGGTGTTCGCGCTGGAAGAGTTCAAAGTGTCGTAGTCTTTTACCTGTGGGGCCAGCGCCGTCCCCGGGCTGATGTTGATTAACATCTCATTTCCCAACAGGCTCGGTGATCCTTGAGTTGCTGTTGAATCCTGACGAATGCGTTCAGTGGCCGGGCGACCATCAATAACCGCATCGAGACTCATTAATGCTTCAACGCGTTGTGCGTTTGGTTCGGTCGATGGCGGCAAAAGGCTAATGTCGTCGATTTTGCCGACGCGGACACCTGAGAGACGCACCTCTGATCCTTTGCGCAGACCGTTTGCGTCAGCGAAACGCGCCTTCAAATGAAGCTTTTTCTTGAACGGGTTGATGTCTCCAGAGGCGTTGAGGATTAGGAACATCAAGATCACGATGGATATCACCACGAATATGCCGACGCGCAATTGATTCAAGCTTACCGATCTTGTTGATCTTGGCATGATGTTTACCTAAGCATGGGGGATAAAGGATGAAAGATGAACGGAAAGAGCGCATCGTCAGGCCCCCCGTGTTTTCCTATTCATCCTTCATCCTTCATCCTTCATCCTTTCTCTAGTGTCCGCGAAGAAACTTTTGAATGTAGGGATCCTCAGCCTTGCGCAGGCTTTCGTCAGTGCCGCTAAAAATTATGCCGCCTTCTAGCATCATCATTACCTTGCTGTTGATTAGACAGAGTCGTTCACCCTCCCTTTCAAAAACTACCTGCCCTTCTTCGTTGACGACGGCGTATTCAGAGCACAGGTAATCGAGATTATTCATCTCGTGCGTAACAAATATGGAAGACACGTCCTCCAGGTCCCTCAGTTTCATAGCCAGTTCGCAAATTGTCCGTGCAGTTGGCGGATCGAGCCCGGCGGTGGGTTCGTCAAAAAGCACGATCTTCGGATCGCCAATCAAAGCCCGCGCAATACCAACACGGCGGCGCATGCCGCCCGAAAGTTCGGCAGGCATTTTGTCGATAGCATCTTCAAGGTTAACGAAGCGAAGCATCCGCCGCACCTCTGGTTCTACTTCCTCTTCAGGAAGTTTCTGTTCATGCAAGCGGTAAGCAACGTTATCGTAAACCGACAGTGAGTCAAAAAGCGCTCCCTCCTGGAAGACCATCCCTATCTTTTTGCGCACAACCATCATCTCGACTTCGGTGTAGTCGGTGATGTCTTCGCCATCAACAAGAACCCGTCCCTCGTCAGGTTTGAGCAAACCGAGTACGAGTTTGATAATTGTAGACTTGCCCCCGCCCGAGCCGCCGAGGATGATCTTCGTCTCTCCCTTCATGACCATGAAGCTGAGCTTGTTTAATACTACGCGGTCGTCGAAAGCGAGCACGACGTCTCGAAATTCAATGGCGGGAACGACGCGATTGCTGTCGTCGACGTGTGCGAAGGTCGAACCGGCTGCGTTTCTGCTGACCTGTCCAGGCGTGCTGGTATGAATCAAGTCTGTGGTTGATAGAGCCATCGATCTTTGTTACGCCTAACTCGTCGGCATTCCCAGTATGTATTGTAGCGCCCGAGCCAGGAAGAAATCAGAAATGATTACGACGATCGACGCGGTTACCACGGCTCGTGTTGTCGAGCGCCCCACTCCCACCGTGCCTCCTTCCGTGTTCAGGCCCTTGTAACAGGCAATAGAGCCTATGATCAGAGCGAAGCAGGTGGGCTTTATGACACCACCAATAATATCATCGGCCGTGATTCCATCACGAACTGATGTGAAAAACTCATTCGCCGATAGGCCATAGAGGCTGGTCGCCGCAAAAGCTCCCCCTGCGATCCCGACGCAATCAGCAAGGACGGTGAGCAGCGGCAGCGTCACAAGCAGGGCAATAATACGAGGGGCTACCAGTTTTCGCAGCGGATCGGTACCGAGCGCGCGCATGGCGTCGATCTGTTGCGAAACAGTCATCGACCCGAGCTCGGCGGCAATAGCAGAGCCTACGCGTCCAGCGACCATCAGGGCACTTAACACCGGACCCAACTCACGAACCAGAGAGACGGCTACCAGCCTGCCCGTTTGACCCTGCTGGCCCCAGAAAGCCAGCGTCGGATAGGTTTGCACAGCAAGGACACCACCAGTGAAGAATCCGGTTAGCAGAATGATCGTGAGCGAGCCAACGCCAATCACGTCCATCTGAGCGATCGCTTCAGGAAGATAACGCGGGCCCTTAAAAAGACCGGTGATGGCACGTGCGGTCATCACCGTCGTTTCCTGCAGCTCGAAGATAGAGCGCGTAACTAAGTTCATCTAGGGGCTAATAAAGGAGCTAGCCATGCAGAAGTTCTGGCCCTTCTCGGTGAACCCTGTCCGGCAGCTGGTGCGACGTCTGAAGAATCATGACCGCGGCCCGACTCGAAGCACTAACTCCAATAGGCCAATGGCCACAATCTGAAACGAGCGGCTTATCATGCGCAAAATGTACGTAACGCGTCAAGCTTGAAGAGATCACGCCTGGACTACAGACCACGTTGGACCGAGGAGTTTGTAAACGAAGAGCCGGTCAGGCGTTTGCCTGGCCGGCTCGATTCAGGTTCGCTCTGGTTGTGTGATGTCAAAGACGTGGACGGCGCTGGTTTTGCCGAGGAAGCAATGGTCTGATCGCGTCGCGTTGATTTTGTAACGCACGGCGTTCTTCCTGTCGCTGTTGCCTCAAGGGATTGTTGAGGAGGCGTTCCCGTCTGAGTTGCTGAGCCTGTTGTTGCAATGAATGCAGGATAATTCTCTGTTCCGGAGACAAAACACGCCGGATTCTGATTTCAGTTAGGATCCTCATTCGCATTGCCGCAGCTTGGGCGTTTCCCAGATCGCGCACTCGCTGTTCGACCACAGCTTCATCAGGATTGTCATTGTCGAGCTCTGCTTGGAGCGCCCTATTAGCCTCGCGAACGCGTTCGTTGATTGCGATCCGCTCGGCTTTATTCTGTTCTCGGATCGCGCGTATCTGTTCACGCTGTTCGGGTGTCAGATTCAATTGTCGAATTAGATCCCCACCGCCCTGTTGAGCCTCCTGACCGCTGGGCTGCTGTTGAGTTGCCTGCCCGTAACCGGCCGGTACCGTTACGAAAAGAACAAGCGCAGCAAGTAGAGTTAAGATTTGTCCGATGTGCTTCATAAAAACCTCGTGCAGAATTTCTTCATTTTGTGACGCAAATTCTTAGTTTGCTTCTTTAGATCCGCAAACACAGTTCGCGTTTCAGGATCCTCTATTGATTAATTCGATCGCCGAACAGATCAAATTCGTTCTCAGGCTTTTCGGAAGTCAACCTCAGATCAGTGGCCAATTGCTCGCGCTCCGTTCTGGAGAGTGGGCGTCGTGCCTTCTGATTACTGGCTGATTCGTTACCCTGGTTCAAAACTCGTCGTCGCGGACCGTGATTGTCAGCCACCGTACTTGGTGAAGGCGCCGCCTTCTCTTTAGAGCTCTTAATCCGTTGTAGCTCTTCCTTCACACGTTGGTCGACAAGCGCATTGATTTGCTCGGGCGAGTAAGTATTGCCGGGGGCTGTGCTCGTTACCACTTGCGGGCCGGTGGAATCAAATTTTCCGTTATACCAGCGCGTTACATAAAGTCCGGCAAAAAGCACGAACAGAACCGACGCGAATGCTACCGCACCTTTCATCCAAAGTGGCGCAAGATCGAAAAACGCGCGCACCGCCGATAACGCTGAAGCTTTTTGCTGGGCCACCTTAGGCGCGACCGGCTCCGTAGCAGCAGACGCGAAGATTCCGAGAGATTCGTTTCGCCAGGTCACGACTGATTCACGAACATTGCGGAAAGCTGCGAGCTCCGCGTTACATGAAGCACAATCGCTTATGTGACGCTGAAAACTCTGGGCTTCGACCTGGTTCAACTCGTCATAGAGAAAGCCGATTAAGTCGTTTTCTCGTCCACATTTTGGGGCATTCACTTCTTTCATTTCACTTTACTCCACGTCTGCCACTTTAGCCTTCAGCAAGTCTCTGAAGCCGCATCTGCAGCTGCTTCAATGCCGTGTATAGCCGGCTCTTAACTGTGCTCAGTGGCAAGTCGAGCACTTCGGCGATCTCTTTAAATGTAAGCTCTTCAAATTCCTTCATCACGACAACCTGTCTCAGTTCCAAAGGCAGGCTATTGACTGCCAGCCTCACCGCCGCGGTGGTTTCTCGTCCTTCAACGACTCGTGCGGGCGAGTAATGAACCGGCGCCGCAAACCTTCTAGAGTCCTTTTCCTCTTCGGTCTCGAGCGCGCTTTCGCTTCTTACCTTCGCTCTTCGTTGCCGCGTGATGCATTGATTTACGGCTATCCGGTGCAGCCACGAAGAAACCTTGGCCTCGCCGCGGAACGCGCGCAGATTGCGAAAGGCCGCCAAAAAGGTCTCCTGCGTGGCGTCACGGGCATCCTCTTCGCGTCCAAGCATGCCGAAGGCAAGCGCGAAGATACGTCGCTCCCAGCGCTGCACAATCTCGCCGAAAGCCTCCGTGTCGCCCGTCAAAGCTCGTTCTACGATCTGCTCGTCGCTCGTAGCCGGTTCCATCCTGTCTGGTTTGCGAGGCCCGTTACTCGCGTTTCCCATTCCGCAATGCCCGCCATTTGGGGTGTTGCGCTCGTCACTTTAGACGTGATCGCGGCAATTTAAGTCTATTAAAAAGCGTTCTGGCGGCCGCTAGGGACTGGGTTATACGCTTCGATCGGCCCGTTTCGGGGCCCTTCAACGCCGTTGCGCAACCGAGTTTAACAAACGCGTTGACAGGCCTAAGTTTACCCGACATAATGGGCAAGCAGCCATGAATGGCTGCGAACGCTCCCCTCGGCCCTTCAGGGGAAGCCCTCATTTCTCAGGATCGACTCCACCAACTCCTACGCGAACAGATGTCGGAAAAGATTAGGCGAATTCGTCTGCTATACATAGTCCTCGGCGTTTTACTGCTAGTCGGACTACTGCCCCTTGCCTTCGCCGGCTTCTCACTGTCCGGACGAAGCGCTGAAGAACTGCGGTCAGTTGAAGGCAGGTACCAGGCCCAGTTGGTGCAGGACAAAGCCAGGCAGATCGAGCTCTATGGCCAGCGTTATCGCGATGTGGTGACCGGTCTCGCGCGGGCTTTTGAGATTGCCGGCGGAACTAAGTCGCTCAATGACGCGGGCTACGATTCACGCCTTCAAAAGACACTTGAAGAGGATCCCAACCTGATTGGCCTCGCCATTTGGCCTGTAAGCGGTGAGGTACACCGGGCTTTCCAGCCAGACTTGATTCAGCTTGCGGAAGTGCAGCAGCGAGTCAGCGAGGTGCTGGCGAAGATGAATGGCCGCGGCATTGTGGTAAGCAGGCCACAGATCATTCGCTCAGGACAGGAAATGGCAATGACTGTTGCGGCCCCGGTCATGGGCGGTGAAAGTGGAAACCAAGTGGTGGCGGCAGTGGTCGCGATTGTCTCGTTTCAGGAGGTTTTCAAGGCAGTTCACCAGTCAACTTCCCGAAGTGCGCGCGAACTACTGGATGCTGGTCTTCCGGTTGTTTTTGTAGTCGATCAAAACGGCCGCGCCGTGGCACATCCGGAGGCGAGCGTCGCATTTTCCGAGCAGCCAATGACCGACCTTAAGGTCGTCCGCGACTGGCAGGAATCGGGAACACAAGTGCAGTCAGCGTTGGAGCCGTTCACTCTCGTCCGCGACGAGCGAAACGTGGTGATGCTCGGATCTTATGCGACCGCTGAGCTGGATAAAAACTCACGCCTCGGAGTGATTGCGATTCAGGATGAAACCGCCGCGCTTGCTTCCGTAAGCGACATGCGCCAGCAGACGATCTGGATCAGTATGGTAGCTGGATTGCTAAGTCTCCTAACAGGATTCTTCTTTGCGAAGAAGTTGACACAGCCGGTTCAGGAACTGGCGGTTGGCGCCCATCGCATTGCCTCGGGCGATTTTTCACAACGCATTGACGTGCGGAGCCGCACCGAGCTCGGTGATCTCGGAAACTCTTTCAACGTGATGACGGATCAGCTTGAGACTTATATCAGGGATTTGCAGCATTCGGCCGATGAAAACCGCGAATTATTTCTGGGAACTGTGAAGGGCCTGGCCGCGGCGATTGACGGAAAGGATCCTTATACGCGCGGTCACTCAGAGCGCGTGTCACGAATGGCGGTTGCAATCGCTCAACGTCTGGGACTTCCGGATGATGAGTGTGAAAAGATCAGGATTAGCGCCTTGCTTCATGACGTCGGAAAGATTTCCATCGACGACAACATCTTGAAGAAGCCAGCAGCATTAACAGACGACGAATATGAGATCATGAAGCAGCACCCGCAGAAGGGCTTTAAGATCATGTCCCAGATCAGGGCAATGAAGGAATTCTTGCCCGGCATGTACATGCACCACGAGATGGTTAACGGTCAGGGCTACCCTCAGGGTCTGAAGGGCGATGAAATTCCTTTGATGGCGAAGATCGTTGCAGTAGCTGACACATTCGATGCTATGACTACTGACCGACCGTATCAGCTGGCGATGAAGTTTGAAGACGCCATCACGCGGATCCAGAGTTTTGTAGGAACTCGGTACGATCCAGCTGTAGTCTGTGCCTTCGTGGAAGCTTGTGAGGATGGGCAAATCCGTCCGGGATCGGTCCGACTTAAAAGCCGGACCGCATCTGAAAAGAAAACTGCCGCTCCCTCTGTTGAGGTCGAGCCTGAGCTAGTGCCTGTTTCCTAACTAAAGCAATCAGTTCTTGTAAAGCAGTCTTGTAGGGGTGGCACTCCGTGGCCGCCCTGTAAAGCAAACTGTTAGTTTGCGATGCTTCGTTATCACTAACTTGCGTCTAGGCCACGAACGCAAACTAACAGTTTGCTTTACGTCCAGCCGAAGGGGCGGCCACGGAGTGCCGCCCCCTACAATCTCTCACCCCACTCGCAGCCGCGTCCTTTTTGTTAGGACGCGGCTGTGCGCATATAATCGGCATTTACGTTATTGGCAATAATAGTTGATGGACCAAACCTATGGGGCTTTTCTGGAAACGTAAGAGCGGCGATCAGTTTGTATCGCTTAGGCTAAACGAACCACTGTCCGAAGCTGAGAAGACTTCCGGCACTGAGACCGCGAGCGGCTCGGCGACTGCGGCTCGCGAGGAGCCGGCAAGCCAGTCAGCCTTGCCTCCTTCGTCCGCCTCCGCGATCGAGCCAGTACCAACCGGCGGGGGACCCACACCCGTACCTGGTGAGCCGTTAATCACGAAAGCTCCGGTTGGCGAGTCACGTCCGCAACCCCCAGTGAACCAGACTGCGATCGAACGATCTGCCGTCACTCAGGAAAAACCTGTTCCTTCGCGTTCGCCGTTTGTGACGTCCGTTCTGGGTTTGAACCTCTCGATGGAAGAGTTGCAGGCGCAGGAAGCTGCACTCGAACAGGAATTCTCAGCGCGTTTCCGCCGAGCAGTCTCGGCTACACGCGAATCACTCTCCGAAAGACTTGATACCATTTTCCAGGGTCTCAAACAGATCGATGAGAACCTGCTCGACGAACTCGAAGAAGCGCTCATAGCCGCAGACATCGGCGTCGCTACTACGCAACATATTCTCGAAACTGTGCGACGAGGAGTGGCGCGCCAGCAGATTAACGATCTCGACGCGCTGAAGCAGGCGATAAAAGATGAGCTGCTGAAGATACTGCGACAATCAGAAAAGCAGGGTGTCGCGTCGGAAACGAGTGTTCCAGAAAATGTTGCTCCGTATGTGATGATGATCGTCGGTGTTAACGGCGTCGGCAAGACCACCACGATCGGCAAACTGGCCCAACGAATCAAGGCGGAGGGAAACGACGTGCTGATCTGCGCGGCCGATACATTTCGTGCGGCGGCTTCGGATCAACTTGCCATCTGGGCCGAACGCACCGGCGTTCCTTTGATTCAACAGAAACAGGGAACAGATCCCGCCGCGGTGCTCTTCGACTCTCTCAAAGCGTCGAAGGCCCGCGGTTCGGATGTGCTAATCGTAGACACAGCCGGGCGCCTGCATAACAAATCAAACCTGATGAGCGAGCTCGAGAAGATGAAGCGCGTGGCGGCCCGGGAAGTAGAAGGCGCCCCACATGAAACCTTGCTGGTGGTAGATGCCGTTACGGGCCAAAACGGTCTGGAGCAAGCGAGACAGTTTCTTAAGGTCGCAGGCGTCACCGGCATTGTCCTGACCAAACTTGATGGCACAGCGAAGGGTGGAATTGCCGTGGCAATTGCGAACGAGCTCAGTCTGCCGATACGCTACGCAGGAATTGGGGAAAAGGTCGACGATCTTGTTGTGTTTGATCCGGAACTCTACGTGAATGGGTTGTTCGATTAACGCTTGGTTGGCGTCGAGTAACTTCGTGCAACAAATAATAGCGACTGCCGAAAGTGTACTGGGTGAATGGTCTGAGACGGACCTCCGTCTCATGACTCGCGCGCTGGAACTGGCTGCTAAAGGTGTCGCCCAGGTGAGTCCAGGTCCGTTGGTGGGCTGCGTAATTGCTAGCGCCGACGGAGAAGTTCTGGGAGAGGGCTTTTATCTCTACGAACAACTAAAGCACGCCGAGACTTATGCACTCGAGCAAGCTGGATTACGGGCAAAAGGAGCAACTGCCTACGTTTCGCTGGAGCCTCATGCACACCACGGTCGAACTCCTCCGTGTACTAACGCGCTGATTAGTGCGGGTATCGCTCGCGTCGTGACGCCAATTGAAGATCCCAATCCGAAAGTTAGCGGAAAGGGTTTTGAGCACCTGCGAGCGGCCGGCGTGAAAGTTTCAGTTGGCTTGTTGGCTCGCGAGTCTGAAGTGCTAAATGAAAAGTATTTGCATTTCATGCGTACCGGCCGTCCATTCGTGCATTTGAAGCTCGCCGCCTCGCTGGATGGCAAGATCGCGACAAGGACGGGAGATTCGCGTTGGATTACCGGGCCTGAGTCCAGAGCGCGCGCTCACGAATTGCGTCACGAGTATGACGCAATACTCGTCGGGGCAGGGACCACGGCTACAGACGATCCCTTGTTAACGGATCGCTCCGGAAGAAAAAGAAGAAGGCCGTTGGTCCGGGTAGTGCTTGATGAAACGTTGAATGTCTCGCCTGATTCTCAGCTAGTCAAGAGCGCAACCAAGTCGCCAGTTCTCATCTTCGCAGGAGATACTCCCCAATCGAAAAGTGATGCACTGGAGTTAGCGGGGCTTGAGATAGTGCGAGACGCGACACGCGGGAGAGACCTGAGCGCCGTTCTGAAGGAACTGGGGAGCCGGTCACTCCAGAGCGTTTTGGTGGAGGGCGGAGCGACGGTTGCCGGTAACTTCCTCGAAGCTGGACTGGTAAACAAGGTTTCGTTCTTCATTGCACCGCTAATTATTGGCGGTCGCGAAGCTCCGACAGCCGTTGGCGGCAAAGGCGCCGAGACGCTAATGGACGCTTTCGAGCTTCAGGACGTCGCAATCACGCAGCGTGGACGAGATGTCGAAATAACCGGGTACCCAAAAGCAAGGATGAAGGATGAAGGATGAAAAGCAAGGATTAAGGGTGAAGGTAAGGAGTAAAAAAGCACGTAAGGCTTCCACACTTCATCCTTCATCCTTCATCCTTCATCCTTCGTCCCCGATCCTTCATCCTTCGTCCAAGCTTCATCCTTCACCTTTAAGGCGCTTCGGTCAAAACTTTCTCACCGATCAAAGAATTATCAATCGCATCATTGAGGCTCTGGAACCAGCGGCTGACGAGACTATTGTAGAGATCGGGCCCGGCAGAGGAGCCCTCACTGCGCCGTTATTGGATAGGGTCGGGTCTTTGGTTGCAATAGAGTTTGATCGAAATCTCATACCGCTGCTTACCGAGAAATTTAGTGCCCACAAGAATCTCAAGCTTGTACAGAGTGACGCCCTGGTTACGCAGATCTGTGACGTCATTCGTCCGGCTGCGAAAGCCAGAGTCGTCGCAAATCTTCCTTACAACGTTGCGACGGCAATTCTGCAAAGACTGATTGAGCAGCGCCATTGTTTGACCGAAATGGTCGTGATGTTGCAGAGAGAAGTGGTTGAGCGCATTACCGCCGCGCCGGGTTCGCGTGATCGTGGATACCTCTCAGTGTTTGTTCAGGCTTACTGCGAGTGTGCGCGGCTATTTGATGTAGCGCCCGGCTCGTTTCGTCCAGCGCCGAAGATATGGAGCAGTGTCGTTAGGTTGATATTGCGACCGCAACTCGCGGTAGCTGTAAAGGATGAAAAACTACTATGGCAAATCGTCAGCGCCGGATTTGCCCAAAGACGCAAAACGATTCTAAATAACTTACGAAGTGCCCCTTCGCCGCTTGGGGAATTGATCAAGAGCCATGGTGGCGCCAGCATCCTTCTTTGCCAGGCTGAAGTCGAACTCCAGCGGCGCGCAGAAACACTTACGCTCGAGGAATGGGCGCGAATCGCACGTGCGCTTGAATAATGGCTGCCTGCCTATTCGACGAGAGCTGCCAGCTTGCGTGGTGCGAGATCTTGATAAGCGCGGCGCACAAGGTCCGAGACAGTTTCCCAATCCACTTCGTCCAGATCCAGACGAAGCGCAATCCAGCCTTTTGGCCCAAGATACGGCGGCACAAAGAAACTAACAGGATCTTCTTTAACGAAGCGGCGTTGGTCGCTCAAGCTCGACTTGCAGCAGAACGCGATCTTTCCGTCCCCGTGGTGGTCAAAGAGATAGTAGGCAAAAATTCGCTTGCGAATGCGGAAGGCGAGGTGCTGTTCGCCGGCGACATCTACCTCGCTCTCAGGAAGCGCTTTGCAGAGTTCTACGAGTCTCTCAAGTCGTTGCGCCGATGCTGACCGCTGATCCGATTTTATCGCCTTGCCTGCCACTTATGTTCGCTTCAGGTTTTCCGCCGATGCGTCCTTCAACCTCGGTAAGTTTCTGTCCATCTCATTCACACCCCGCTTTAGCCGGGTGAAAGAGTATTTGCAACCCCCCACGCGGCTAAAACCGAGAATGAGAATCAGCCTAACTGGTAATCAAAAGTCGTAGGGCTTCTCGGCTCGTCACGGGTTTTCGCGCTTCTCAACAACCACTCTAATGCCTCCCGCGGGCCGCAGGGACATGGCTGGTACCAAGCGCACCGGATGATCCAGCACCAGTGAGAAGCGGAATCGTTGGCCAATGGTCGCCAGCAATAACATGATCTCCATCATGGCAAAGTAGTTGCCAATGCAAAGGCGCGGGCCGCCGCCAAATGGGAAATAGGCATACTTCGGCAAGCTGTTGCTAAATTCTTCTGTCCAACGTTCCGGCTGAAACTCTTCGGGATGCGCGAAAAATCGGCGGTCGCGTTGGGTGGCCCACTGAAACATGAATACCTGGGCGCCTGCAGGTACTCTGTAGCCACCAATCTCACATTCCTTAACCGCCTCTCGGCCAAGCGCGTATGCTGGTGGATACAGACGCAATGACTCTTTCGCGATCATCTCGGTGTATGGCAGGCGCGGAAGATCTTCCATTGTCGGCACTCTTCCTCCGAGGACGTTAGCCAACTCCGCGTGAAACTTCCTTTCTATCTCAGGATTCTGGGCCATGAGATACCAGGCCCACGAGAGCGTCAAGGCACTAGTTTCATGTCCGGCGAGGAATATTGTCATCACCTCATCGCGGAGTTGCTTATCGTTCCGATCGCCGCCCTCTTCGTCGTGCGCCTTCAGCAACATGGAGAGTAGGTCGCCTTCATCCTGACCACTACTTCGCCGCTCATTGATAATTCGATAAACAATCGAGTCTATCTCGCGAGCGTCTCGATTGAACCGTCGATGAGTTAGCGTCGGCAGCCGATTGTCCAGAATCCATTTAACTGTTGCCTGGGCGGCAAACGGTTTGGTGATCCGGGCAAGGACGTGTCCGACCTTGTCGGCATCCCCCGAAACATCCGCATTGAAGAGAGTCTTAACTACGATCTCAAGCGTCAATCGCATCATGTAGCGGTGAATGTCGCGTACCTCGCCGTCCTGCCAGGTTGAGATCGTACGTTGCGCGTAGTCCACCATTGTTTCGGCGTACGCGTTAATTCGGTGACGGTGAAACGCAGGTTGCGCAAGTCGACGTTGCCGTTTCCACGCTTCGCCTTCGCTCGTTAATAACCCGTTGCCGACTAGTCGTTGGAACAAAGCCGAGCGCTGGTTTCGAGACTTGATAAAGTTCTTCGCGTTGGTTGAGACAACGTATTCGATATCATCCGGGTGGTAGAGGAAGTAAGCCGTTACGTAAAGAAACCGCATACTGACAACGTCGCCATAATCGCGGCAGCGTTCGATGAAACCAAACGTGTCGCGAGTGAATTCAGACATGACACCGAGAAAAAGGCTGCCTTTCGGACCCGGCGCCATTGGGGCACGCCCCCGTCGTAGCAGTGGAAAGCTGTCAGCCTTATTCATAGTCATTTGAGAAGACCCATGTGAATCACAGGGTCACTATCAGGGATAACAATGGCTCCTACCGCCTGCTGGTAAAACTCAACTGGCCCGGCCCGACCGATGATTCCATAAACGTAACACGATTGCCACTCAGCCTCGCAGAAACGTGCCACGCGTACACTGGGACCGCGGGCGTCTCGCCCGCACTGAGCGCAGCGAACAACCGAACCATTATCACTCAACCTTGGAGGAACGGCCTGCGTGTACACTGGGACCGCGGGCGTCTCGCCCGCACTGATCGGAGCGAACAACCGAACCATTATCACTCAACCTTGGAGGAACGGCCTGCGTGTACACTGGGACCGCGGGCGTCTCGCCCGCAC
>DATBRN010000174.1:0-14510 GCA_036560225.1 Pyrinomonadaceae bacterium
GCTGAAGACTCAAGGTGGGTTATCTGATTCTCCGACGTTCAGTTGTCGGTGGCTCGTCTCAATATGTCAACCCGAGGTTGGATTGGAGTGCGCGTAACCAAGCTTGAGTCTTCGGCCGGTCGCTACCGCTTCCGGTACCGATGTTGAGTAGCCTTAGGAAAGTTATACACGTGACGGTAAGCACAGCCAGGCACAGCCTTACCGCACTGTGCGGCGGCCAAGCCGCAGAGAAGATACGTTATCAACAACCAAGTAAGTGGCAAGGAACCGTCGCAAGCTAACAGCTTGCGTATATCCGCGGAAAGGACTGCATGAAAAAGAAGATCACGACACATCTAACCCGACCTCGCATTCTCGTCTTCTGTGTTTCGCTGCTCTCACTTGCCTGCGTTGGTATGGTGGGGTCTGTCGAGGCCGAACTCATGATCTCTAGCGCCCAAATTGCGCGTGGCAGTCAGCAAACCGGCGCAGCAATGCAGCCTGCCCCAGCAGAAAAGACGGTAGAACAAGTACAGAAAAACATTCAGGTGCTCACGGGCTTGCCGGCGTCGCAACTGATTCCGGTAATGAATTACATCGGCTCTTCATTGGGGGTGAGGTGTACTTATTGTCACGTTAGGAAGGATGAAAAATGGGACTTCGTTTCCGATGAGAAACCGGAAAAGGGAACTGCGCGCGAGATGATCAAGATGGTGCAGGGTATTAATAAGGCAAACTTCAAGGGGACAGTCGCTATTGGTTGTATCACCTGTCATCGCGGCAGCACGTCCCCTGTTCGCGTTCCGCAATTGCCAATCGCAGCACCGACGCCTTTTGCTGAGAACGCGGAAACAACTGCCACGAAGGAGACGCCGCCGACAGCGGAGCAGATTTTAGCCAAATACACCGAAGCTCTCGGTGGGAGTACCGCCATTGAAAAGTTGAAAACCCGATCGATGAAGGGTACCTGGGTTACCCGCGATGGGATCACGCTGGGGTATGAGGTCTACCAGACTGCGCCGGACAGGATCTACACCGTTCTGAATACTCCGAAGCAAGGCATTATTGAAAGAGGTTTCAATGGCCAGACGTCGTGGGAAAAAAGCAATCGTGGCCTTCGCGACCTTGATGGCATCGAGTTCTATTTTCTAAAACGCTACCCCGACCTTTTCAAAGACATCAAGCTGCAGGGCCAGTTCACTCGCGTAAGCTTTGGTGGAAAAGAAAAGATCGATGGAAAGGACGTTTACGTTTTAAGGGGCTTTGGAACTGATGGCAGAGGTGAGCGGCTTTATTTCGATGCGCAAACAGGTTTGCTCTTGCGCCGCATTAGTTCGAGGCCAACGATGGTCGGAATCATTCCCGAACAGGTCGATTACGAGGATTACCGCGACGTTGATGGCATGAAGATGCCCTTCACAATTCGCGTCACCTTCATCGATTCTTTCTTCAACTCAACGCGGAAGTTTACTGAGATCAAACTGAACGTGCCTGTTGATGAAACTAAATTCAACAAGCCACCGCCGCCACCACCCGCGCCGTCACCAACTCCTTAGAGTTGCCGCTTTTCTGACAACTGAAGAAGGGCGACCACGGAGTGCCACCCTACAAATCACCGCAACCTTGCGTCAACTCCTTGGAGTGCGCCGGCCTGGCGGCGCTTTGGCCCGCCGTTTCCGTAGCAAAGTAATCTTGGGTTTGGTGAGCTGTTTGAGATATTGACTCGCTCCCAATTTGGGCCGAGGCTTTGGGGCAGATTCGGCGGTGGGGGTCGGAGCAGACTCGCTTCGCATTTGGAAACTGGAAGGACTAATCCGAGGTTTTGCCGAAGAGGACGTTGACCCAGTAGAACGCAACTGTTCCACTGCCGATAACCGCACAAGTGGCGACGGTGCGCCAGAGAATGTCGGTACCGGCAAATTTCCAAATTGCGAGCAGCGAAGCAAGCACCGCTACTAGAATGCAGGCACTAGTAATCCAGAAGGAGATACTTCTCACCAGGCTTGGATTCAGAAATCCGCGTCGTGACTGACGTTGTTCAGAGTTGCCCAAACTTCTTCTCCGCTCGTGAGTCCGTCTCCCCGTCAGGCTTTCTTTCGGAGAGAGGCTCAAGTTTCTATGGATCTCAGTACTTTCGGTGCTGCCGCCCTGTGGCTCGGAGGCTGTCTTTATTGATGAAACATGATTCTAGTCAACGAGCACGATCTTGAGAAGCCCGCAGCGTTTAAATTGGCTTTTCGCTTTACAAAGTGCCGTCGTTTAGAAAGCAGACCTGTCCTTCTCGCGCGCCGGGACACAGTGTCGTATCTAAGTGACTGGTAATTGCAGGTGCTCCAGCGACAGATTGTCTCTGCAAGCGGAGCGGTTGCCTGAATCTAGTATCTGGAGCCTGCACGTCTTTCACCCACCAGTCGAAAGTCTTTCGCTTTGATGGCCTCTTCAATCCTGGCACGCTCCACGTAGATGGATACCTGTTTAAGATTCGCAAAGGCAAGCCCAACATCAAAGATAAGGCCACACACAATGAATATTGCTGCAAACCTCCGCCAGCTGCGCTTCTTGAGAAACTCGCTCCAGCAATAGAGGCTATACAACATTACTACCGGGAACGTGACGTAAAAAGTGTGGGAATGGGGGGCCTTCAAGGAAAAGAGAAAACTGATGTACAGCAACACAACTGTCCCCAACGTGAAGTATTTGATGGCCTTCCAATCCTTATGTGAGTGCTCTTTCCTAAACCACAAGACTAGCATCGCCACACATTGCAGAACGCCCACCAGGGTTAGGAAAACCACGAAGGGAGTGAGCCACGGATTCTCCTTCATGAAAGTTAAGCGTGCCGCCGAATTCCGGCCAATGAACCGCGGTAACTCAAAACTGGCGAAAGATAAGAAACGTCCGAGGACACCCTCGACAATGTTTAAATGGCGCAATAGATTCCCCGAGTTGAATCCCACCGATTCGTTTGTACTTCCCAACCCACCAGCCAGTCCAAACCTGACGAAGGTGGGGACAAGAAAACTACCGGTGATTATCGCTCCGGCGGCGAACCACACTATCGATCGGAGAGCTCTGAGTCCTGCATCTTTGAATTGAGAATAAAACGAAAGGGCCACATAAGGAACCAGCACGACAGCCGACAAATGAAACTGAATAATCCAGCAGAGCGACAAACCCATCATGAAGTTTGCCCATCGGCGCGGGATGAGGCCGTGGCTAAGAAACGGGTAGGTTTCAATTGCCGCTACAAAGAACAGAATTGCTCCAGGCAAAACGTACGAAGGATTAAAAATGTGCGTGGAAAGATTCAGAGTCCATGGTGCTGTCAGCAGCCAGGACCAGATAAACCACTTCGGCACATCTGGTAATCGCTTGCTGCAATACCATGCGAAGAAACAAAGACTGGAAAACGACAGTATATTCAGTAGAAGATAAGGTGCTTCTGGTATTGGAAGAACGTAAAAAGGTAGTCCGACCACGAGTCCCTGCAATGCTCCAGGTATTTGAATTGTGGCAGTGACGTCCGGACCAAAATATGGCCACTCCCCCGTGGTATAGAACTTTAGGCCGAGCAAATAGATCTGCTTTGTATCTTCGTCCTGGAATGGCGAACACAAACCAAAGAACAAACGAAACAGGAACGCCAGTAACAGCAGGGAAAAGAAAACCAGCCGTCGTCTTTGTTGACTGGGAAGCATCAAGTCAGGGAACTTTACGGTCGGTTAGCTAGCGAACGCCCGACGAGCCAGGGCACAGTTAACAAGATGAAGTATGCGAGCCACACAGTGAAGGATACGAAATAGCCCAAGCCATTCTGGAATAGTAAGACGAGAACCAATAGGTCGAGGAGCAGATTCACTACCGCGAACATGAAGCCGAGCTTCAATCCTTCGGTCGCCTGATCGGTCACAGCTCTCAAATAATTTCGTGCCAACACATAAGCCACCAAGGGCCAGATGACCAGAAGCGGAAAACTGATCGCTGGATATCTGGAGATGTACGGTATCGACGAAATACTTTTGAGAGCTGGCGTCATGAAAACGACGGTTCCCCACACGAAGCCGGTAATCCAAATAAGAACGGCATAGAATAAAGCCCTACCCAATCTTTGTGGCATCGGAAACTCCTTCTTGTTCTCAACTGGAAGTTATGACCACGTACTCTTCGGGAACACGGGTGCAATAATAACCTTTCTAATGGCGCACTGGACCTGCGTAATCCGGAAGGGACTGGTTGTTCAGGTTCTTTGTTTGATATCTCCTGGACCAATATTCTTGCGGCCTTCTTAAGGTACTGGCCTTGGGAATGGCGCTTGCCAAACGACGGCAACGGCGCTTGTCAACGAGATGCCGAGATTTTGACTAGAGGAGATATTAATGTTTAGAGGAACTTTCGCAATAATGCTTTCCGGAATACTTCTCGTGACGGCATTTGGATTACAACAGGTTCTCGCGCAAACGAACGACACTGAGGCTACCGAGAAGGTGCGGACCAAGGTCCAAAAGATCGGCATTGGACCAAATGCCCGTGTCGAAGTAAAACTTCGTGATAAGACCCCGTTGAAGGGTTATATCAGTGCCGCCGACCAGGACTCGTTTACTGTACTTGACAACAAGACCGGCTCCACGCGGACGGTTTCCTATGCGGACACCTCATCGGTGAAAAAAGCAAGCAGCGGATGGTCGAGCAAGAACTGGATCATCCTGGGAGCTGCAGTGGTGGGGGCCGCAGTTACGTGGGCCATTGTTAAGCCGGCACTTTGCGATGGCGGCGCCCAAACCCGTGGACCCTGTTAACGATCAGAAGGCAGTAGGCAGAAGGCAGTAGGCAGAAGGCGGAAGGCAGAAAGCAGAAGGCAGAAAGCAGTAGGCAGAAGGCAGAAGGCCCGACCCGTTTAGAGAGGACACTTGTGTCCCGCTGCGACGTTAGAAGTCAACTGACAGAAAGCGGCGATCAAGCCCGCGTAAATTTTCTGCCTCCCGCTTCTGCTTTCCGCTTCCCCTTCTGACCTCGCGGCGGGACACAAGTGTCCTCTCTAAACGGGTCGGGCCTACTGCCTTCTGCTTTCTGCCTTCTGGCCTGGCGTTCCTCACGGTTTTGAGGCGCCGACATAATCTTCGAGCAGCTTTTGTGCGCGGACGCCGGGACTGATCATTGCCAACCTCTGCGAGCGATCGTAGCCGCTAAACACGCCAACAATCTCAGCCTTCTGGTTGTAGACCGGACTCCCCGAGTATCCATCGTGCCCGTCGATTTTAGCGAGGCAATACTCCTGGCCCCTCACTATGTACGGACCATAAAAGACGCCTTTGCGGATCATTTTGTTTCCGTGCGGGCGCGCTACTACAAACAGCTTTTCATCTTTGTTGATGACCGTCTGAAACGCGGGAGCTTTGACTTGTCTCTGGGATTGACAAATTCTTAGCAGAGCCAGGTCCGCGGCTTCGTCTACCTTGATCACTGTCGCATGACAGCCTTTCACATAAATCTCGACTGCCAATTCATCGCCCGCCGCGAAACCCAATTGCACTTTCTTTGAATCGCTCAGCTTGCCGGAAACAGCATGGTAGGCCGTCATTACTAACCCATTGCCGACAACGAAACCGGTGGCGAAGCCATTGGGTCCGTAATCCAGAAAAGAAAAGATCCGCTCCACGGCGTTGGGCCTCTTCTTGGTAAACTTCAAATCAAGAGAAACGGTGGAGTCGTCCGGCTTGGCACCGATCATCGGTTTGTCTGCGGGAGTTTGAGGCGCGAGCAGAAGAATCGCCACGACAGAAATGGCAATGCTAAAAAGCTTTCTTTTCATGCGGTCTCCTTTTGCTTATAAATGATGACGCTATACGCGAGCGGACGCCCTGGCAGTGTTGCTTCATTGACGGAACCTGCTATGGCGCTATCGCTCATGATTGGTCCTGTTTTTGAATAGGCGCTTTTGGGGCGGCCATTATACATCCATCACCTTTTTACTGGGAAAAAAGTTAAGGCAAGAAAGCTGGGCGTCGTACGGCCGGAACTTTGTGGCCGTCCTCAATGGTGTTGATTCTTTTGAAAAGGCCTTCAAATGCAACAGGGGCGGCCACGGAGTGCCACCCCTACAAACTGGCGAGTTGTTCGAGCATCTGGGCCAGGCTTATGGTGGGGCGCCAGTCGTCAGCCTCCTCGAAGCTCCACAATGCTGAGAGGACGGCATGGCAAAATGACCATCGCGCTAACCGGCGCTGCGTAATCGCCAATTCCTCTGAAAAAATCACCAGTCTCTGCTCGAGAACTTTCATTGTCGCTGACTGAGATGCACCGGCTGGTAGTTGATTCAACATGAAGGATCCGCCTTCGTATCCCGGCTCACCGCAAATTCCTTTAGGGTCGATAGCAAGCCAGCCTCTTTTCGCCGAGAAGAGAATGTTTTCGTGGTGCAGATCTCCGTGAAGAATCACATTGCGATCGGCTGAGGCTTCCAGCTCCGCGAATATGCCTTCGGCTTTTTCGATGAGTTTGGGAGGGAAAGGACCACAGCCGCCCGCAAAGTTGTTCCGGAGTTGGGCAAGAGCCCTAAACCAGATTGCGAGCGACGGGAAGGCGTGGGTTTCGGGCGGAGGCCGCCACAACTCTCGCATAAGCCTCGCTGCTGTTTGCGTGGCCTGAGTCTCGCTTTGCAGTTGGTGGAGTGCGGTACCTGGGACCACCCGCTCCATTAGCAAGACGCCTCGAGCTGCATCGTGATCCAGCAGCTGTACAGCACCCACTCCTTGAAACACGCCCAGGGCGGCAGCTTCTGTAAACAACTCCTGGCAGGGAACACCAAGCTTCAGTACAAGTTGAACACCGTCTGAACTCGTAGCCGGAAGGACGAAATTGTAAGAGAGATTAGCAAAGGGTTGGCCCAGCGTTAGCGACCAACGTTTGCCACATTCATCAAGCAGGGCCGGCAACTCCTCAAACCACGCGTAGCCTCGCGCGCCGTGGACTCGCTCGACCCTCTCGATTAGGCTTTTTGGAATCTGCACCCGGCGGGCTCTTATTCAAAAATCCTATAGGGTTCCATCTTGTCAACCGACTTCGTTACCAGCTCCTTCAGTACTTTTACGTTGACGTCAGCCAGCTTTTTGACGTAAAGGCACGACTTGCCTGTCTTGTATTTGCCGAGACGCTTCATGAGATCGGCAAACGGTTCAAATCCCGGCATGATGTAGAGTGTGAGGTCGCCCTTGCGAGGAGAGAAGCCGGTAATCATCCATTCACCTTCGCGTCCGCTCTGGTACTTGTAATGATAACGACCGAAGCCAACGATACTACCGCCCCACATTTTCGGTTCTTCTTTGATCACATCACGCATGATGTCGACCACAGCCAGACAGTCTTCGCGCCGTCCTTCGTCAGCAATCTTTTCAAGAAATGCAGAAACACTTTCTGCGGTCGGTTTTGTCTTTAGTTCGGCCACAAATCCTCCTGCGTCCAGCACTGCAAGCGCGGTTAGATCAAACAGCTAGAATCGCAAAAACACTAAGGCTATTACTTGTGCGGCAAGAATTGCCAGCCAAAGTCCAAGCGTCCGACGTAGACCACGCTTTGCGTTTTGATAGTCATCATCGGGGAAGTCAAACCGACCAAATCTGAAGAACCAAAGGACAGTCAAGGACAAGGGTATGATCGGCCAGACCACAACAAACAAAGCCAATTTCGCTGAACCATAAATCAGTAGATCACCCGCAATGACGAACACAGAAAGGATGACAGCAATGACCGCGAACGCATCAAAGCCGAGAATATGATTTGCCAGATCGCACGCTACGGTATTAGCTACCACTGCCACGGCGCTGCCAAACGCGTATTCTTCGGTCACCTCTTCATAGCAATCCGGACATCTAGCAAGCCCCACCCTCAAAAGTTTGCGGCAGTTGGGACACTCTACGAACGGCGTAAAGGGTTTGTAGGTCGTGCCCGTATTGAGAACGAGGAAACTAACAAGTGAGTCCTCCTTCGGATTCATCTGTTCAGAGCAACCAGAACACTTCTTACCAAACTCTGAGAGTATGCGGCAGTTGGGACACTCTACGAATGGCGCCACGCGCAGGCCCTTAATCAGAGGTTGGAGAGGTTTCATCGAGATCCGGTCGTTCCGGCTCCGATCAACCCGGCAAACAAGGAAGTCCATGTATTCGGTCCAACCACGCCGTCGCTTCCCAGGTTGTTTTTTTTCTGAAAAGCAACCACAGCGGCGGCGGTACCGGGTCCGAAGTTGCCGTCCACCGAGAGTGAGTATCCCAGCTCACTCAGGCGTTGCTGGATAGCTTGCACAGCATCTCCCGTACTGCCCTGGCGCAGAGGCGAGCCGGGGTATGCTGGTGTTCCTGAAGCTGGTTCACTCGTCGCCGGAGTCGCGGCAGCATCATCCTTGCTCAAAACTTTCTTCGCCCGCTCGTAGTACTTGATGCGGTCAGCCAGCCCGTTGATGCCACCATTGATGCGGCGGGTTATAGTCTCAAACTTTTGCTGGTCTGCGAGTTCGTTGAGGCCATTCAGTTTCCAAAATTGGCCCGCGATGCGAAAGCCCACTTCTTTTGTCGCCGCCATCGTTGGATTGTTTACCAGATCGAGACCGAGCAGTTGACCATACTTGGCATAGTTCGCTCGTCCCGTCAGCTGGATCGGTCCGCGGCCCTTGTAGCGCTTTCCGTCGCCTGGCTGCGTGTTACCAAGATCTTTGCGACCCTCGTAGGCCGATCCGGAAGCAATCTCTTCCATGTACCGCAATTCGCCCGATTCATGAGCCAACTGCGCCAGAAAAGCGCTTTCACGCAGATAAGTAGTAATGCCAAACTCCTGCATCGCCTGCTGGATGAAGGGGAAGTAATCGGTGCGCTTTGCGGGCGCGCAATTAGGCATGATCTGTCTTAGTTCGTCATCTGTGAGCATCGTCAATTTCCTCCAAGGTGATATTGGAAATACTGACAGCAAACCAATTGTGGGTTGGCTTGCTGAGTGGAGCTGACGAGCGAAAGCTGGTCAGCCGTGGAACGAAAACGGAGGCAAGATACGCCCCCGGCCCTGAGGTGTCAATCAGCAGATGGAGTTTTGCCGTCTCGCAGAGAAGTAGACTTTGCCAACGTCAGGTCTCCAAAAACAACCGAGGTCAACAGTTTTGCATCTTTGGCTGGATTTATTTCCGTCCCGTGGCGATGCGAATGATAGCCTCGAGACTGCGCTCAACATCCGCGTCGGTTGTTGCCCAGGATGAAACGCTGATTCGCATTGCAGTCTGTCCCTGCCAGACAGTACCACCGCACCAGCAGGTTCCGTCTGTTTGAATTTCGGAAATGACACGATTCGTCGTTTCCGCATCTCCGAACGCTACCAAGACCTGATTGAGAACCACGTCATTGAGCACCTTGAAGCCGGCATTTTCAAGTCCTTCCGCGAAGCGCCGGGCTTGGCGACAATTGCGTTCAACTAGTTCAATGACACCCTGGCGACCAAGTGAACGCAGTGCGGCCCACACCTCCACACCGCGGGCGCGTCTTGAAAGTTCGGGCGTGAAGTCTGACGGATTTCGAAATTCACTTGTGGGCAGATAATCAGCGGTAATCGCCATGGCTGCCCGCAACGCCTCACCATCGCGCACGAGAGCGATGCCACTATCGTAGGGAACATTTAGCCACTTGTGAAAGTCTGTGGCCCATGAATCCGCATCGGACAGGCCGGCAACAAGGTTTGCAGTGGAAGGAGCCGCCGCTGCCCAGAGACCAAAGGCCCCATCTACGTGAACCCAGGCGCCGGCCTGATGCGCACGCGCGCAGATTTCGGGAAACGGATCAAACGCGCCGGTGTTTACATTGCCCGCCTGAACACACAGCATCGTCAGGCCAGACAAAGCTGGAAGCGCATCTGCGCTCATTCTACCCTGCGAGTCCACCGCCACTCTAACAACTCGATTGCGGCCAAGACCCAGAAGTCCGAGAGACTTGAAAAGCGTCGGATGTGCTTCGGCACCAACGATCACAGTGATTGGTGGTGCACCAAACAATCCGTCGGCTTCGACGTTCCAGCCGGCTCGCTTCAACAACGCACGGCGCGCGGCGGCCAATGCGGTGAAGTTGGCCATCGTTGCGCCAGTCACAAAAGCGCCGCCGCAATTTTTAGGCAACTTGAAAAGATCAAGCAACCAGTTTAGGGCGACTTGTTCAAGAGTTGCCGTTGCCGGCGTCGGTGTGTAGAGACCTGAGTTTTGGTCCCAGGCGCCGGCGAGCCAATTGGCTGCGACGGTGACGGGCAGAGACCCGCCGATAACAAAGCCAAAGAACCTTGGGCCAGCCATTCCCATCGTCGCCGGTGAGCAGATCTCGTCAAGCAATTTAATGACCTGGTCGGCTGAAGTTGGTGCTTCATTAAGTGGTTCGTCGAGTCTCTTGAGTTGCGCAACTACTTCAGCGCCAGGAGCTACGCGCCGCTCCCCAATTCTCTCGAGATACGAAATGGCGCGTTGCGCCGTGGCCTCTAAAAGTTCTCTCATAACGGTTGTCGAATGATCTCCTGAGTTGGTCTGCGGGTCTTCATGACAAAAAACGGGGATAAAAAGGGCCTTAAACGACCGTCCAGCTTTATTGACTTACTGCCATCTTTAGCATACAAACCAAACGATTTCCCATCTCCGGCAGGAATAAAGTCAAACTAATGAAGACAATTCTCGCAGTCGCGACTGTCATCGCATTATTGTCCTTGTGTAACCTTACCGACAGATCCAAGCCTAATGCGACTCCCAGTCCCGATAGATCAACGAGTGCGGGAGCGGATCGCGAGGCCGTGCTGGCGGAGTTGATGAAGTTAGAATATGAAATGACGACGGCCAGCCTAAACGGAGACATTTCGACTCTAGCCCCGCACATCGCCGACGATTATTCGGGCACTGGATTCGATGGCCGCGTCCAGAATAAGAATCAGTTACTCTCGAGTACGAAACCCGACAAAATAACCAAGTCCTGGAAGATTACCGACGCTGAGTTGGTTAGCCTGGATGACGATTCGGCAGTCTTGAGTTACGTTCAAAGCCAAACGGCAAGAAACGGCCGGACAGCACGCGCCCGCATTACCGATACGTTTGTGAAACGCAATGGTCACTGGCTGGTCAAATCGGAGCAGCAGACGCTCATAAAATAAACTGTCTTCCTAAAGCAAATTGCGAAGCGGCCTTTACCCAGCCAGCAAAACATCAAACGCTTCGCGGTAAGAAAGGCGATCCATTAACTATTCCATTGTTGCGCGAGGCAGAGTGAATCCCCCCAGAAGAAATTTTCGTTCAATAAGGTACGCGATGATGCGATCAGCATTTTCTTCCGCTGAGCGGTTTGCGCCATCAATAACGATCTCCGGGTTGACCGGCGGCTCGTACGGATCATCAACACCGGTAAAATTCTTGATCTTGCCGGCGCGAGCTAGCCGGTAGATGCCTTTCGTGTCGCGTGCCTCGCAGACCTCGAGCGGTGTGTCAACGAAGATCTCTATGAAATTATTGCTCCCGACCATTGAGCGACATTCGTTACGAGTAGTCCTGTAAGGGCTGACAGCGGCGCAGATGATGGTGCCACCATGGCGCACAACTTCCGAGGCTACAAAGCCGATACGGCGGATGTTTAAGTCTCGATCCTCTTTGCTGAAACCGAGTCCCTGTGAAAGATTGGTGCGCACGACATCACCATCAAGGAGGGTGACTTGTCGACCGTGCTCGAGGAGTTTGACCGTCAGAATGTTTGCGGTGGTGGTCTTGCCAGCGCCGCTTAACCCCGTAAACCAAAGACAAAACCCCTGTTGATGAAGCGGTGGGTGGGCTGACCTCAGGATCGCCGCAACCTCCGGCCGGGCAAACCAGTCAGGAAGCGGGCGATCTTGCTGTAAATACTCCGCTCTAACGTCTGTTCCTGAGAGTGAGACTGATGTCACGCCGGCAGGAATTTGCGAGGCTTCTTCGTAGCGGTCCTCGTCGGGAAGATAAACAAACTCAGAGAAGCACAATGGGCTAACTCCGATTTCTTCGGCGTACTCTACCAGGAGTTTCTGAGCAGCGTAGGGCGGATAAAATGGCCGACCCGCAGAGTCTAGGCCGGGACTGGCATGGTCCCTGCCAACGATAAAGAAATTCGCTCCGAAGTTGCGGCGAATGATTGCGTGCCAGAGCGCTTCACGTGGGCCAGCAAGACGCATGGCAAGAGGCAAAAGTGCCAGCAGAGTGCGTTCACGGTTGTAGTAGTGCTCGACCACAGCTGTATATGAACGTACGCGCGTGTAATGATCTATGTCGCCCGGTTTGGTAAGACCCACTACCGGGTGTAGCAACAATAGTCCGTCGATCGCATCAACGGCTCGCCTGGTCATCTCCTCATGGGCGCGGTGAAGCGGATTGCGCGTCTGGAAGGCCACGACGTTTCTTGGGCCGAGGCTGTCAAGCTTGTTCCGCACTTCGGCGGGTGTCATTCGCAACTTTTTGAAATCGTATCTTGGTGGCAGTTGAAAGACTTTTAGTCGCCCAGTGATGCAGACTTCACCCCAGGAGTTCATTTCGGCGACCAGAGGATGACGCGAGTCAGTAGTCCCGCAAACGAGCTTTGCCTCGCTATTAGGGTTCCAATCGTAGATCTCTTCAACACGGAGCCTGGCGAGAAGATTATTGTATGAATCGACTAACGCAACCTCGCCATCCAGCTTAATTGGCGCATCTTTGCTGGCCGTGAGGGTCACGGGAATTGGGAAGAGTGTCCCGTCAGCAAGACGCATCTCTTCGAGCACGCGCTCGTAGTCCTCTTGCTTTAAGAAAGTTTCGAGCGGCGAGAAGGCGCCCGTTGCTAGCAACTCCAGATCGCAGACGGCCCTCTCCGAGAGTCTAATTCGCGGCAGGTTCGCTGATAGCGTCAGCAATTCCTCGCGCTGCTCAGCAGGCGAAAGCAGATTCACGAGTCTTCCACCATAAGGTTCGATTAACTCACTGGTCTGCTCTACAAGGTTGGTGGGTTGATCGTTCATGACGTGGTCTGGAGAGACTAGATGAACTGACTCCGTCGCCCCGACAAAACTTATACCTCGTAGTCTAGTTCCGCTAACAGATCTCCGGCCACGAACTCAAACCGTGCTCTTTCTTCAACGCTCATCGACGTTTTCCAAGTGAAGACACAGGCGGGATCGGGAGGCTCAGTTGTCCGCTGCTGCTGACGAATTCTCTCTTCCTGATTGATCAGAATTGTGCCGTCAGGATTTGAGCGTCCCTTGTGTTCTTGGAGTCTCTGGGGGGCGCGTTTGTAATAACTCAGCATTGTTTCGTCGTGCGTGAGATCGACAAATTTACAAATTGCTTTCAAGGTTTCTCGCGTGTTCAAGACTAAGTCCTCGTAGCGAACCTCGCAATAGTCAGCGCGGCCAAGCCCGGCCTTTCTTGCCGCCAGCACGCACCGGCGCCAATAAGCGGCTTGAGTCTCGATCTCCCAACCTGTTTTACGCGCTCTGATCCATGTAGGGGACATATAGTCTCAACAATCACTCTGATGAGTAACTTACCAGTCCGGAGAAGCTACGGTGACACCGTCACGTTTTCGAGCGACTGTCCGGCGGTACAGAGTGGGCAATCAGTTGGTAGCCACATCTCATAGTCGTCGCGTGCGACTGCCTCAATTGGTACGCCGCGTTGGAGGAAGAAATCCACGCCGGTTGTGCCGAGCACAAGCAGCGCGCCCGCCACAACCGGCACAGCGCCATGAGCCTGCAGCTCAGCGTAAGTCCCCCGCAGCGCCGACCCGGCGCTCATGACATCGTCAACCAGCGCGATTCGTTTTCCGTTCACCCGCGAGGCTAATGCGGGAGACAGACGATAACGCGTTTGATACAGACCATCCGTGTCCGGCAGTACGCGTTCCGTAAAGAAAAAGTCCACCCCGAGCGCTTGGGCAACCAGCTGTGCGAGGAAAGCGCCACCGAGCAACGGTCCGCACACTCCTGCAAGGCTGTAAGGGCGAAGAGAATTTGTGAGCGAGACGACAAATGGCTCGAAACGATGTGGCTCGGCGAACAGTGGATCGAGGTCAAGCCAAAGACTGCTGTGATAGCCTGACTCCATTTGGAAGTGCCCCCGCCGGCCGGTGACGAGATCGAGAAATGCAGCCACTGTGGTCTGCTCACGCTTACTCGCTAGCTTTGACAAATTCATGGCTCCGCTCGAAGTCCAGCGCTAGTTCCAACGAGCCCGCCTCAATAAACGAGAAGCAGAATCCATCCACAAACCAGAATATCTTTGCTGGCTTTTCGCCGGATTCATCGCGTGGATAGATGGCCACCGTCCTTGCGCCCAGCCTTCGTCTTCTGCCGTGACCGTAATACTTGTCTCACGGGGCGATCTATTCTTGGCTCGTTCAGTTTTCTTGTAGATGTAGACTTAACTTCCTGAGAGTTTCCTTACCATCTGGCCAACACGAACCACGCCGGCTTGAATTACCCGGGCGTTGATGCCACGCAGATGAAGCTCGCGACCAACCGGTGAATTTACAAACTTCATC
>DATBRN010000175.1:0-12293 GCA_036560225.1 Pyrinomonadaceae bacterium
TACGACGTTCTTTGGTACACCCTTTCCCAACTCGGACGTTATCGGAGCTACTTCAGCTCCATTATTTGCGTTGGACGGAAACTATCCTGATGTCCGTCAGCACCTTATTAGCCACGCACCAGCCGGTTCGACGGAAGCCACTCTTGCTTCCGCACTCCCAGCCACTGCCGTCACGACGGATATAGGCAGCATCAACACAGTATTTGTGGGCAGTCCGCAGTTGCGCGCGTTAAATTTAGGCGGTTTTCCTGCCGATGCAAACAACGACCCTCCCAGCATTCCCCAGCCGAAAATTGCTTTCAATTCTGCATTCGGTTTCGACTTTGATCCCAGTGACGGCATAACCGGTAACCGGACCGACTTCGACGCGGTTGCCGTCCACGAGATGGGTCATGTGCTAGGCTTCAATTCAGCTGTCGGAGACCATGCGCTCCATCCATCAGATCCGCTCTCAATGACCATCTGGGATCTCTTCCGCTTCCGCCCTGGCACCGCCAACCTTAGCAATTTCGGCGCGGCCCAGCGCATCCTCTCCATCGGTGGCACCCAAGTGGAGTTCAACGGCGGATCGGAACTTGGTCTTTCGACAGGCGCTGCCGAGGACGGCAGCGGCGGCGACGGGAATCAGGCGAGCCACTGGCAAGCGGACGAACTGGGCGGGATATTCATCGGAATCATGGATCCGACCATTGCTCGCAACGTGCGCGAAGTGATGACGAACAACGATCAGAGTGCTATCGACAGCTTCGGGTACTTGATTACTGCCACTCCAGGACCACCCAACGACAACTTTGCCAATGCGCAAACGATCACCGGTACCTCAGGCACGCTCAACGGCACGAACCAATTCGCGACAAAGGAGGCTGGTGAGCCAAGCCACTCACCGGACGGAAATCCTGGTGGCCGGTCAGTCTGGTATCGCTGGACGGCTCCAAGTAACGGAACCGCCAACCTCACCACTGCAGGCAGCAGTTTTGACACTCTGCTGGCCGTCTATACTGGTTCAGCTGTGAACGGACTTACTGCAATCGTGAAGAACGACGACGTTGACCTCGGCGTTATCTTGACCAGCGCCGTGCAGTTCAACGCCGTGGCCGGCACGACCTATCAGATCGCGGTTGACGGTTTCGACGGTGACCAGGGCAACATCAGCCTAAACTTTACTTTGCCCGGCGCCCCAACCCCAACACCAACGCCAACGCCCACTCCCGCAGGACCCAACACGGTCCAATTCAGCGCCAGCTCCACCAGCGCAACTGAAACGGCTAACGCTACAACGCATTTCGAGATATTCGTCTCCCGCACGGGAGACATATCACAGGCCGCTTCCGTTAACTACGCTACTAGTGATGGCACGGCCAGCGAGCGGTCTGATTATCAGGCCACGCTCGGGACATTGCATTTCGCCGCCAATGAAGGCTTGAAGATGATCCCGATCTTCATTGTAAACGATTCGTTTGGTGAGAGTTCGGAGACATTCAACATCGCTTTGAGCAGTCCCGTGGGTTGTACAATCGGTTCTCCCTCTTCGCTGGTCCTCACGATCTTTAGCGACGAATCTGTGAACGGGACGAATCCGGTTAAGGACGCGACCTTCGACAGTGACTTCTTCGTACGCCAGCACTATGTTGACTTTTTCAACCGTGAAGCCGACCCCGGGGGTCTGGCTTTCTGGAAGAACCAGATCGATGAGTGCACCACGCAGGCATGTCGCGAGATTCGCCGCATCAATGTCTCGGCCGCCTTCTTCCTCTCAATCGAGTTTCAACAGACTGGCTATTTGGTCTACAAGACCTACCAGGCGTCATTTGATACTCATGAGTTTTTGAAGTTGCGCGACTTCCTGCCGGACACCCAGGAGATTGGCCGTGGCGTCGTGATCGGACAACCGGGCGCTGATGCGCAGCTGGAAGCTAACAAGGTGAAGTTCTTCCAGGACTTCGTGCAGCGAGCCACGTTCCTGGCTCCTACGGCGTTTCCGAACACGCTGACTGCTGCTCAATTTGTCGACAAATTGAACGCCAACACGTATGACCCGAACAATCCGCCTAGTGGCGGTTCGTTAACTCAAGCGCAGCGGGACGCGCTCGTCGCGCAGTTAACGCCCAACCCAGCAGACCCCACGTTGCGGGCGCAGGTCCTGCGATCAATTGCGGAAAACTCCGTCTTCCACAATCGGCAATTCAACCGTGCATTTGTGTTGATGCAGTACTTTGGTTATCTGCGACGTAATCCGAACGATCCGCCCGAGGCTGGCCTGGACTTTGCGGGCTACAACTTCTGGCTCAACAAGCTCAATCGGTTCAATGGCAACTTCGTAAACGCGGAGATGGTCAAGGCTTTCATCACCTCCGGTGAATACCAGGGACGCTTTGGACCCTAAGCTGGGTGGAGAGAGGGTTTGATCAGGAGATCAAGTCCATTTTCCATTTGTCATATCACATTTTTCATTCGTCATCGCTGAAGATCCTCGAACGAGAACGGCTCTGAAGGTGCTGCTCAAATAATCTTCCGCGGCTTTGCCGCCGCACAGTGAGGAAAGGCTCCGCCTTTCCGCATGCTTCCCTTCATTTTTGAGGCTACGCCTCTTGAACCGGAGGCCGAGCCTCCAAGTATCTTACAGCCTTCACGGCAAGGCAGAGCTTTACCACACTATGGAACGGCAGAGCCGCAAGTGAAGTTTGAGTGACCCACGCCACTATCCCTGCCTATTCATAACGACGCTACGCGTCGAAAGACAACTAACCAGAGCCTAATGCGGTTTCGTTGACAGCACTCTATCTTGAGGATAGATTTTCTCCCGCGCATTCTTTAATGTCGTCTAACCTCTCGCCGCTCCCCGCTGCCGTCGGTTGGTAGTTTTTGCCGAACCCGGAGTCCTCTGAAATGAGACGAATTGCGTTAGTTCTGACCGTCACACTCCTACTCTTGGCGTGGGCGATGTTCGCGGACGTTGTCCTGTCCTATGCGAATGAAAACAGCAAGCCATTTGCAGCACCGCTCTCTGTGAGCTTCGGCAGTCCAGCGGACGGCGCATACAAATGGGGCGGTGAGTCAACTAACCTTGAAGAGTCGGGGAAAGATGAGGGAGCAGCCGGCGAAGAAGTCGAAGACCCTGACATGCCCAAGGGCAGGCGCGTCGACATTGACGAGAAAACTTATCTGCGTCTTCGCGATGAATACATCGCCCGTCGTCGTGGAATGGAACCGGGCCGCCCCTTCGATCCGGAAGCACGCGGCCGCGCTATCCGGCAAATGCAGGTGCAGGAGGTGTTTTTAGCTGAAACAGCCAAACGCCTTCACATGAACAGCACAGGCGGCGCCCTTGGCCCGAACTCAACTACTGCGGCCTGGATGCCTATTGGGCCGGCGCCCCTGCCAAACGCATTTGTCGCCGGTCAAGCCTGGACGGGCCGCGTCACCGCCGTCGTAGTTGACCCTACCAACTCTGCCAAAGTCTATCTGGGTACTGCCCAGGGTGGAGTATGGCGCTCGCTTGATGGAGGAACGACGTGGACGAGCATATTTGATAACGCGTTATCGCAGGCGGTTGGGTCGCTGGCGCTGGCGCCTTCAAATCCCACCATTCTTTACGTGGGAACCGGTGAGTCAAATCGAAGCGGTGATTCTTTTTTTGGCGTTGGCATCTATCGGATTGACAACGCTGACACGACGGCGACTCTGGTAGGTCCAATCAACCCTCCGTTTTCCTTCAACACAGGTGGCGGAACCGTAACTACGAAGGCGTTCTCAGGACGTTCTATTAGTCAGATCGTCGTTCACCCAACGCAACCGGGAACAATTTTCGTCGGCACATCTTCTGGAGTTGGCGGCAGCGGCGCAACTCCGTTTTCGAGTTTCATACCGCCGATTGCGCTACTCGGTCTTTATCGATCGACCAACGCCGATGGTCCTTTGAACTCGATTACGTTTCAAAAGCTTGCGGTGGCCACGGCCGGCGGCAGCCTTGATGTTCCGGGAACCGGCAATCGTCGCATCACGGATGTGGTGATGGAGCCTGGCAACCCTGACAACCTGATCGTCGGAGTCTTCGGCGCCGCTGCTCCAAATGACGGCGGTATTTACCGGACAACCAACGCACTGGCAGCTAATCCCACGTTCACCCAGGTACTACAAATCTCGATTGACCGGATTCAGTTTGCAATCAACAAGGATGCGAACACAGGAGTTGTGAAGGTGCTCGCAGCAACCGGCGAAGCTCCGGGCTCGGCTAGTTGCCCGTCGACAACTCAAATGGGAGTTCTGCGGCAGTCAGTGGATGGCGGGATTACCTGGCCGAGCACCGATGCAAGTGCAACCACTGGAGGAATACTGACCAGCGCAGGCGGCTTCTGCGGTTCTCAGTGTTTCTACAACGTCACCGTGGCAATCGATCCCAAGAACGCGAACACAATCTATATCGGCGGAAACGTGCCCGGCGCCTGCTCGGGCCTGATGCAGAGATCTTCCGATGGCGTCACCTTCTCAAACGATGCCACTGGGCTGCATGCTGACTCCCATGCCCTTTCTTTCGATCCGCTCACAACGCCTTCAACCGTTTTTACTGGAAACGATGGCGGCGTTTGGAAGCGATCAGCGGATGCGGCCGTCGGAACTGCCTGGACTAATCTCAATAGTGCGCCGCTTAACACCATGCAGTTCGAAAGCGTGGCAGTCCATCCAATCGATCAGTTTATGACGATTGGCGGCACGCAGGACAACGGCACGGAGGCGCAACTCAATGCAACGGGAAACTGGATCAATGCCGAAAGTGGTGATGGCGGCTACGCGCTGATCGATCAGAGCGCGACCGATACTACCAACGTCACGATGTATCACACATTTTTCAATCGGACGGGCTTGCAGATTGGATTTGACCGCATCATCAACGTACCTAGCTGTCTACCTATTTTTAACTCCTGGCCCACTCGTGGAGACTTCGGCGTTCCTGACCAACTGGGGACGGCTTGCGATGGCACGCCCAACCTGCTCAACAACGGAATCAGCAGAACCGACAACGTCTTGTTCTACGCACCGATGGCGTTGGGACCCGGGACGCCAAACACGGTCTACTTCGGCACGGATCGCTTATACCGTTCAAGCGATCGTGGTGACCACATGGTCGTCGTGAGCCAAGTTCCCCTTACCGCCGGATCACCACCGATCAGCACTATCGCTATCTCCCCAGAGGATGACAATTATCGCGTAATCGGATTACAGAATGGCCAGGTATGGGCCACATCTACCGGTTCATCCAATCTCGTTAACCTCACCAGCTCGTTTTTCTTTCCGGGAAATCCCGCCAGCGTGTCAAACAACTTCATTGGACGCGCAGCGTTTGACCCGAACAACAAAAGCGTCGCCTATATCACTCTTTCCTATTTCGCTCCGGCAGGACAAGGTATTTGGAAGATCACGAATCTAGACGCCGCTACTGGCGCCACACCTGTCACCCCTAACTGGACTGCCGCTGCGTTCGGCATTCCGAGCGTCCCGATTAACGCGTTCGTCGTTGATCCGATCAATTCGAACCACCTCTACGCTGGAACAGACATTGGTGTTTATAACTCAACCGACGGTGGCGCTACCTGGAACCCATATGGTACCGGTCTGCCGCGGTCTGCCGTTTTTGACTTAGCCATTCAGAGTCCAAGCCGGATTCTGCGCGCGGCCACTCATGGCCGCGGTATCTGGGAGATTTCGATTCCGAGTGCTGCGGGACCAAACACGGTCCAATTCAACTCTGCCGGCGATAGCGTTTCCGAAACATTGAACCAAACGACAAAGATCGATCTGACAGTCACGCGAGCCGGCAACACCGCGAATGCAGCCACAATCGATTACGCCAGTGCTAACGGAACTGCCAGCGACAGGTCTGATTATCTGGCCGCCCTCGGCACCTTGCATTTCGCTGCCGGTGAAGCTTCGAAGACCATTTCTGTGTTCATAGTCGATGATCGCTTCGGAGAAGATCCGGAGACGTTTAGCGTAAATCTGTTCAATCCTGTCGGTTGCACGCTCGGCTCGCCTGCCGCCTTCACCGTTACCATCAACAGCAATGAGGCAGTGGATGGTCCAAACCCGGTCAAGGATGCGACCTTCGACAGCGACTTCTTCGTGCGCCAGCACTACGTTGACTTTCTCAACCGCGAACCCGATGCCGCTGGTCTGGCTTTTTGGAAGAATCAGATTGACGAATGCGAGACTCGCCCGCCTGCTGAGAGACAACCATGTCGCGAAATTCGCCGCATCAATGTCTCGGCTGCTTTCTTCCTCTCGATTGAGTTTCAGCAGACTGGCTACCTTGTGGAGCGTCTCTATAAAGTGGCTTATGGAACCGCTACCGGCACCTCGACTCTGGGCGTCACGCATCAGATTGCGGTGCCGATAGTCCGCCTTAACGAGTTTCTGCCGGACACGCAACAGATTGGCAAGGGAGTAGTCATTGGTCAGCCCGGGGCCAACGAAGTTTTGGAGAACAACAAGCAAGCTATGATCGCCGAGTTTGTGCAGCGCTCACGCTTCACCACAGCGTTTCCACTCTCGATGACGGCGAGCGTGTTTGTTGACAGGCTGAATACCAATGCCGGTGGTGTGCTTTCGCAGGCGCAGCGCGATCAATTGGTCAGCGACTTAACGTTTGGCGCCAAGACGCGCGCTGAGGTTCTTCGTGCGGTTGCCGAAGATTCCGACTTGTTCGCGGCTGAGACTAACAGTGCATTTGTGTTGGTCCAATACTTTGGCTACTTGCGCCGCAACCCAAATGATGCGCCGGAGGCTGGTTTGGACTATACCGGGTTTGACTTCTGGCTCGGCAAGCTCAATCAGTTCAACGGCAACTTCGTAAACGCTGAGATGGTCAAGGCATTTATCGTTTCGGGTGAATACCAACAACGCTTTGGTCCATGAAGCTTGAGTGTCAGAGCCTGGTGGTTAATTCCATTTTCCATTTGTCATATCACATTTTTCATTTGTCATCGCGGGAATTTATTCCCGTTGAAACGAGTGAGAAATCTCAATACAACAGCGCTCCGTTTAGAAAGCGGACTTGTCCGCCGCTTAGAAAGCGGAGTTGTCCGCCGCGGCGGGGCACAAGTGCCCTCTCTAAACGGCACACGGATAACTCAGCCGATGACAAATGAAAAATGTGATATGACAAATGAAAAATGTCTCCGCCTTACAGCAAAATGGCCCGATCGCCTAAAAGGTGATCGGGGCCAATTTCTTTTCGCGGCGAAAACGCTTCTAAAGTTTCTCTTCCGGATCTATCCGGATCTTCATCCGCTGAAGTACCTGCACGTCCTCATCTGTTAGCTCGAGGTTTGCTTCATCCCCTTCGCCATCTTCGCCTGAATGAGGACGCAAGCCGATTTCAAGCCGCAGCGTCAGTTCCATCTCATAACCTGCATCTCGAAGTCGTTCGATTGCCTCGGCCACTTGCGGTGAATTCTCTACCGACTCATTAATCGCCGTTCCAATTTCCCGAACAATTTCTTTTGCGTCGTCGTCTATTTCCAAGCTGCAAATGCCTCAGTGCCGAAAACCAACGTTGGAACTAATAGTTAGCTCTTCTGATCTGTTCACATGCTACGCGAGCCTCCCGCAAGGGGTCAACCACCAATATTGGCTGGTAAGACGTACTATTCGATAAGAGGATGCACATTTTCCATATATCATTTCACATTTCTCATTTGTTATTTTCGCAGAATCAGCAATCAGCAATCAGCAATCAGGCAGGGGGCCGTTCTCTAAGGTTGAACTTCTGCACTCCTCTCCATTACTCTCTTAACAACTGACTACGCCCAAACCAGTCGGTAAAGTGTTTTGAAGGCCGGGGTTCTCCATGCCTGAGGTTGGAGATCCGAGGCTGGATTTTGGGCTGCGAGCCGATCTGGGAATGCCAGGGATGACCTGACGATCACTCCGAAATCGGAACTCTGTTGATTGAACCATGTACAAAACAATTGGAATACTGACTGGTGGCGGTGACGCTCCGGGTCTGAATGCTGTAATTCGCGCCGTAGTGCGGACGGCTACCGGCCAGTACGGGCTGAAGGTTATCGGAATTGAAAGTGGCTTCGAGGGGTTGCTGGGTGAAACCCAGACGCGTCCGATACTTCCTACGGATGTGCTCGGCTTGTTGCAGCGCGGCGGGACAATCCTGGGAACGCGCAACCGTGGAAAGTTTGTAGAGCGTGACACCGAAGGGGGAACCTCAAAGCCGAAAGCTGTCTACAACGAAGCCGTTGAGAATCTTCACCGTCTGGGTATCGATGCATTGGTAGTGCTAGGTGGTGAAGGAACGCTAGCTATCGCCGTTGAGTTTGATCGGTTGGGAGTTCCTGTTATTGGTGTTCCCAAAACCATCGACAACGATCTCGCTTGCACCGAACTAACATTTGGATTCATAACCGCACTTGAGATCGCAACTGATGCGCTCGATCGCCTCCACACCACCGCTGAGTCACACGACCGCGTGATGATCCTTGAAGTAATGGGCCGCCATACCGGCTGGATCGCTTTGCATTCTGGCATCGCCGGCGGTGCAGATGTAATACTGATTCCAGAAATCCCCTTCACCATGCAATCAGTAGCCGACCGCATACATGCGCGTGATGCTGTCGGATCAAACTTCAGTATTGTCGTGGCTGCCGAGGGAGCGCTCGAGGCAGGTCGGGAACTTATCTACCAGGATACAGGTAGCAGTCAACATGCGCCGCGCCTGGGTGGAATCGGAGGGTACTGTCAGAGGGAACTCGAGTTGCTCACGAACAAAGAAACACGCTGCGTCGTGCTGGGGCACCTGCAGAGAGGTGGCAGGCCCAACGCTTTCGATCGTATGCTGGCAACAAATTACGGATCGTGCGCGGTGCGAGCTCTTATGGAAGGAAAACGAGGAGTCATGGTGGCGCTGCAAGCAGGTGATGTTATTACTGTTCCCATCTGCGAAGCGATCGCCAACATCAAAACGGTGCCCGCCGATGGCCAGCTGGTGCGAACTGCGCGCGACACAGGAATCTCTTTCGGCGCGGCCGATGAAGCCAAACATCGCGCCAGGAATTAGTGTTGTTTGTTCGAAACGCGCCGTCACTGTTGGTACTGATCGTCCGTTTAGAGAGCAGACTTGTCTGCCGCCGCGGGACGGGGCACAAGTGCCCTTTCTAAACGGCGCAATTAGGGAATTCGGGTGGTCAGGGAGCGCCCCGAAGTAGCGATAGGGGTTTGAATACCGGTGCCACAAAACGAGAAAGTAGGGATGGATAACTAAACAAGAAAGAGGATTCAGTTGCCGGCCGACATCAAAGAAAAACTTCAATTACAACTGGATGAACTGGAAACAGAGCTGCGCGTTCACCTTCCGAAAGAGATCAAACGCGCACTCGAATTTGGCGACCTGCGCGAAAACTCGGAATATCGTGCCGCGTTGGATCGCCAGAACGTGGTGAAGGCGCGCATCGTAGAGTTACGCCAACGAATCAGCGAGCTCTCCTCGATTGACCCTTCGAAGATCTCGCGCAGCAAGGCAGGCTACGGTTCGAAGTTGGTTCTCTACGATGGTGAACGTGATGAAGAAGTCACTTATCGTTTGGTCACGTCTGAAGAAAGCGATCCGCAGGCAGGCTTGATCTCGACTACATCGCCTGTGGGAAAAAGCTTGATGGGCAAAGAGGAAGGCGATGAAGTAGTGGTGCGCACTCCCGCCGGCGCACGCAACTTCGAGATTCGGCAGTTGACCACTATCCACGATGATCTGGAAGAGAAGGCTTAGCAACTCCAACGATGTACCCTTGTTACTTCCAACAAGCCTTGCAGAACAAATCGAAATTGATGCTGCAAGAAGACCTTCAATCCTCGACACTAACTTCCAGCCTGCGGAGCAGGCGACAGCATAAAGCCTGGGGTGGATTCTGTCGCTGAACAACTTTTCGCGCAAAGCCGTCTAAACTGACCCACCAGCCAGTACTGCAAAACTTGACGCTTTTGGGCATAATGGCGTAAATGGCGTAAAGGAGAACACAACCGGAAAATGTTTGTGGGTGCTATTGGCCGTGGGGCGCAAAGAATCATCGATGCGATGGTGCGCTGGCTTGCCTACGGCCATATCAATCCAAATATCCTCACCGTCATCGGCGTCGCCATAAACGTCGGCTCCGGACTCCTCTTCGGTTTCGGGAGGTTTTTCTGGGCCGGAATCGTCCTTATAGTTGCCAACCTCTTTGACATGCTGGATGGCCAGGTGGCCCGGTTGTCGGGGCGCGTCACCCGATTTGGCGGATTTCTGGATTCGTCACTCGACCGCCTTTCGGACATGGTCGTTTTTGTAGGTTTGATGGTTTTTTACGCCCGGGACACAGAGTTTCACTCCACCCTAAACGTTTTTCTAGCTGGAGCGGGACTAATGGGTTCAGTTATGGTAAGCTACGCGAGCGCCCGTGCCGAGAGCCTCATTCCCAAGTGCGATGTTGGCTTTCTAAGACGTCCAGAGCGGGTGGTTCTTTTCATAATTGGCGCCTTAAGTACACATCCGGGTTCGACCAATTTCTTCGCTAATCGAATGCCGGCAGTCCTCTGGGTACTAGCGGTGGGCTCTTACTGGACCTTCGCTCATCGCATGTATCACACGTGGTATGAGTTGACCAGGCTAAAGACTGAATCGGGTGAAGAGGAGGCAAAACCCGCACTTTCTGCAACTAATTCCGGGCCTGAACGACGTGCCGAGCAGCCACTGGTACACAAAGCCGGCTAGACGGATCCAAAACCAAAGCAATCCGGGCCGGATCCTGACGACATTCATCGATATTCCTTTAAGTGTTAGAGGTTAAGACAACGTGACAATCTGTCCTTGCTGCGGTTCTAAGTCCGACGCCGTTTTAAGCGATGGTTGCCAGTCTTGCGGGTGCCGCTCTGTCGGTGAACCGCTTCCGCGACCCGACTACGAACTGCCGTCATACATACGTTCGCTTGTGCTTGCAGTGACGGGAGCATTGATGGTCCTGTTGTTCGTAACCCAAACAGTTATTGCCATCGCCCAACGCTCCACACGAGGCGCGACGTCTAACCTCGTAGCTCTAACAATGATCCCAAGCGACTTCTGGTCATGGGTTGCAGCGGGAGAAACCGCGGCCTGGCGTCTCAAGTGGGTAATGATTCCGCTCACGCTCTTTGTTCTTTTTGTGAGCAGAAAACTTTATCGCTCGATACTTGCAGAGCCGTCGCGCTTCTGCGGACAACGCTATGCGAGGAATGGCTACATCGCCGCAGTAACAGTTCCTTTGTTGGTTCTGCTTCTGATTGGTATTACGGTGCCTAAGCGTTTGGAGCACCGGCAGTGGGGCATCGAGGCCGGTATTAATGCGCAAGCTTATAGAATAGATCGCGCGCTACGCGAGTATCGAGAGGCGTTTGGTACGCTTCCCAGCGATCTCAAGGATCTGAACCGCCTCTCGGATGCAGACGGTTCACTGGCTGCGGCCCTGAAGAATGTCGATGCTTCGGGCTACAACGTCAACTCGCCGGAATTGGCCGCAGTGCCCACCAAGAAACCCAGGCCTATTCGCGGCACCGTTATCCTTAACGCTTCGGTTTCCACCGTCAGCGACGAACCGCTAAGTGGCGGTATCTTATTCACAAATTACGACCTGCGCCTTCCCGGAGCTGACCAACTCCTGAATACCGAAGATGATTTGATCGTCCGTGACGGTGTGACTTATAAGCCGTCTGAACTTCCCCGGCGCGCAGGCAACACCACATCGGCTACGAAAAAGCGGTAACCTAAAGGCGACGGACGACCGACGACCGGACGACCGACGACCGACGACCGACGAACTAGTTTCTGCACGTAACCACGCCCTGTATACTCTGCAGGGCGTTATTGTTTAGGACGACTGCCGAAAAGACCGACCGCCGACGGACGACCGACGACTGCGTTGGGTCAGTTGAATGGTCCCGGTCACAAGTCACGGTTCGTAGGTCACGGTCGTCCGTCGTCGGTCATCGGTCGTCCGTCGTCTCTCGTCCGTCATCGGTTATCGCTCATCGGTCGACTGTCGGCGGTCGTCTGTCGTCCGTCGTCGGTCAGCGGGTCGTCTGTCGGCCGTCGTCTGTCGGCCGTCGTCCGTCGTCCGTCGTTCATCATGTTTCGAAAACTCCTAATTGCCAACCGAGGGGAGATTGCGGTGCGCATAATTCGCGCCTGCCGCGACCTGCAAATATCGCCTGTCGCGGTTTACTCTGAAGCGGATGCAGAGGCAGTTCACGTCGGTGTTTGCGACGAAGCCGTCTGCATTGGACCT